>NZ_JAJCPX010000046.1:0-18851 GCF_020563125.1 Longicatena sp. 210702-DFI.1.196
CACAATAATTTAGAGCCTTTTTTCGCTCAACCCCACGTTAATTTAGAGCCCCTTTATTTGTATGTTTATCACGACCATTCTCTTTCATGTCTTTGTATAAGATATTCATCTTTTTACTTCGCGATTTCCATCAAATTACAATACATCAATCAAGAATAGCGCTACGTATCTGTTTCATTATGTCCACATAGGTCTTTTCCTATTTCCTTATCTAGCGCAGTTATTTCACCTTACTGCATTCTTATTGCCTATGTTTCACATTTTCACTTACGCTTTTGATTTCTCCTGACTTTGCTTGAATTCCAATGACGCTGCTCAAATCTCATCAGTATACTTAACGTTTGTGAATATCATGTTACCCTTTCATTGTTTGATACACTTACGTAATTACTACTATTTACACAACCAATATGTGAAACACTTTCTTACGGTTCTCTTTACAACGAAATTATCTTAACATGATTTATATAATTTATCTTCTCACCACCCTTATACATATATTGTTATTACGAAGTAGTTTCTTGATAAATTCTATAATCCTAATGGAACAATACTATGGAGTTTCCTCATATCCCTATGAGTGATAACATCACTGTTATCGTTTCCTGATACCTTGTCTGCTGTCACCAGTACTTCTTCAGGCTTTAACTTCCGATGATCCTCACCGTATTTTCCTAAATTATGTTGAGATTATGATATTGAAATAACTTTCCTCTGATGGAATACCTCTACAAGATACCCTTTCACGCATCAGCCTTGGACAAGTTCCATAATTCAACGATCAAACGTTCCCATCTTCTCACCGCTTTCTTTTGTTTTCTTTTTCTTTACACTTTCATTATATTCGTCAATCTGGTTATGTAAAGAGAAGTGGAAAATCTGGCGTTTTTTTGGAATAATCTGTTACTTTATGTATGCTTAGTGAAATCTCTTACTTTGGCAATGACTTCCGGTCGTCTAGCTCTTGCAAAAGGTAATTCTATTTTCTGCAAAAATACACTTTCTGTTTCAAATCGTGTTACATATTGCAAATTAACCAAAAAACTGGAATGAATCCGTAAAAAGTGATATTTTTCAAAATACTTTTCAGCATCTTTAATACTCTTGCGTTCACTGAATTCTCCTCGTTTTGTATGATAAACAAGGTTTTTATTATCTTTTTCAATGTAATAAATATCACTGATTTTCAAAGGTACACTGATATGGTTATAAGAGAAGAAATATTCTTCCTGATTGGCCAATAAATTTCGCACAAAAGGATCAATACGCTGAAATTCATGTCGTAACCGTCTACGATCGATATATAAAATACGTTCAAAGTTGCCAACTTCATGCTCATAGCGTTTTTCTTCTAACGTTGTAAATATGACAACACGTTCCGGATAAGGTTGAATAAAGGTGCCGGCAATTCTTTGCGTGTCAAATTTATCTTGAAGAATAAGAATCTGATATTCTTTCTGCTGTTGGGCTTTCACAAATTGTGACAACTTTGCGAAATACTGAAAGGTCCAATCTTCATCCTTTAAAATATCTCCTAAAATAAATAAGATATTTTTTACCATTTCTTCACTTTCTAAAATTGCCACCCTTAACATGACCCTCACCTCATCTTTTCTTATAAATCACTATAACGCAATCGTTGTATTCCTTTTGCTTGTAAATACTCGTTTAAATCTTTGTTGCATAATATATCCAATTCATTTATACGTTGTATATTATAGGAAGTTGTTTGTTGTAAAAACATATCGAGATAAGCCGGATGACACATTAAATCATAGCAGTTTGCTTCCTCTAAAGAATCCACAATTTGTTTCAAATTTGAGATTGTTGCACCATCTGCATAAAACTGATCAAGTAAGAGTGCATGTGGCATCATTGTTTCGTATTGAAACCCACCGCGCACCGGCAGATCATATTCCTTTTGCAGCCGCTCGAATACTCCTTGTACATGAGGAAAGGTATGGATATGATGATGAGAATCTAAATGATCAGGATGCAAACCGGACGCAAACACTTTTTCAATTTGGAGCTTTAGTTCTTCATACATTTCCTCTTCGTCAAATTCATTGATATCCCCTTGCTTTTTAAAAGAACCATCCCTTCTTGTTAAGCTCTTATACCCCTTACCTAATGGATAATAACAGGTCAAGGTTAAATGGACACCGATGCCTAAATCGCGATGCTGCTTTGCCAATGTGACAGCATGCGCAAATCCGGGCATATTTGCCATCATAGATGTTGATGTAACGATGCCTTCCTGATAGCCTTTCAGGATGCCATAGTTTACTGCCTCATCGAAACCGAAATCATCGGCATTAACGATTAATCGCTTCATTTCAATGCTCCTCCTTTGACATATCGTCATCTTCATTATACTCCTTTTTTCCTCTCCTGCTTAGGAAGGTTCGAAATAAAGCGACTCTTTCGCTATTAGAAAAGCAGGCTTTTACCTGCTCTATTTTACTCTATCGTTTCTCTCCAAATCTTAGCACCTAAAGCACTCAGTTTTTCATCAATGTGTTCATAACCTCTTTCAATATGATAAATATTACGAATGGTTGTCGTTCCTTCTGCAATCAATCCGGCAATGACAAGGCATGCTCCACAACGCAAATCGGTTGCAGACACTTCAGCACCGGATAATGGTGTCGGTCCATTGATGAATGAGCTTGGTATCATCACATTAATATTAGCCCCCATCTTTGCTAACTCCTGACAATGTTTAAAACGCTCTGTATAGATTGTTTCCGTCACAATAGACTGTCCATGTGCTTGTGTCAGTAATGCCGTTAACGGTTGCTGGATATCTGTCGCAAAGCCAGGATATGGGAGTGTTTTGATATCTGTTGCTTTTAAATTTCCCGTATTTCCTTTTATAATCAGGCGATCTACATCTACCTTAATATCAACACCGATTTCATGCAGCTTGCTTAATAAGGACTCTAAATGCTGTGGAATGACGTTTTCCACAACAACCTCATCAGCCGCTGCTGCTGCTAATACGATATATGTCGCTGCTTCAATACGATCAGGTATAATTTCATGGAAACAGCCGCCTAATGCCTCAACACCATCAATCGTGATGACATTCGTTCCTGCTCCACGTATCTTTGCACCCATCTTATTTAATAAAGTAGCCACATCAATGATCTCAGGTTCTTTTGCGGCATTTTCGATGGTTGTTCTGCCTTGTGCATGAACAGCAGCCATCATGATATTGATCGTAGCCCCGACACTGGCAATATCCAAGAAAATTTTATTTCCGATCAATTGTGGTGCATCTAAGATATATGCTCCATGGTCATAATGAATGGTCGCTCCTAATGCTTCAAATCCTTTTAAATGTAAATCAATCGGGCGAGGACCTAAATAACAACCTCCGGGCATCCGAATTTCCGCATGGCCATATTTACCTAATAATGCCCCCATAAAATAATAGGATGCTCTTAATTTATTTACCGCTTCATGGATCAAAGGTTTATTTTCCATCTGTGTCGGATCAATGATAATGCTGTCAGAGGAACGTATATCGACAACAACCCCAAGATCACGAAGGAGTACAGATAAAGATTCTACATCGGATATGCTTGGTACCCCACATATCGTAACCGGTCCGTTTGCTAATATTGCTGCTGGTATAAGTGCTACCGTCGCATTTTTTGATCCGCTGATGCGCACGGTACCATTCAATTTATGTCCACCTTCTATTTTGATAACTTCTTCCATGTTTATCTCCTTCCAGTATTACTATTTTATTATGAAATCTATCACTCGTGATAGTTGCGTGTAAAAAAGTGCATTCTTATTATAAAACATTTTATCCCGTATAGCTATGAGAAAATAGACAAATTCACATTTCCCTATGAAGCACAATGAAAAGCGGTAATTGCCTATACATAATTATAACATAGCTTTTTAAAGAAAAGCGATTTTCCATATATTGTTATACATCCTTAAATATAACTCTTTTTGCTTTCTCGCTTGATTTCATGTACTCATGCTTTCCTAAGAAATATCTTACATAGCCATTGGACATATAAGTAGTAAACACCTTTTTCACATCGGATAAGTTAAAACGAATGGCAATTATTGTATTCATGAATATCATCATCAATCATACTGTAGAAACGGTCCATAAAGTATACACTAATTGACTTTTCAAATACACTATGAAAAGATACCCTGTAACAGCATAATATCTTTGTTTGCGAATAGCCTGTTCCTATTTTAATTATCCTTACCCTGCCTGCTTTCTTTTTTAAATATTGCATGCAAAAGGAGTATTCATCACAATCTTTCGCAAACATATTGAAATTATATAAACCCATCCTATTCGCCTAGTTCTTCCCATCTAAAATCCTTTGTTAGAATTTTCTTATTTCTTGCTATTTTAATTAGTAAATATATAATTATTTTGCTATAATAAGACTTAGTGATTTAAACGATTTAAAGGAGAGTGGAACGATGAAAGAAATCGCTTTTGATAACGACAAATATCTAAAACTGCAATCAAAGCATATCTTAGATAGAATTTCTAAATTTGACAATAAGCTATATCTGGAATTCGGCGGCAAGCTGTTCGATGATCATCATGCTGCACGTGTCCTTCCGGGATTTCAGCCAGATAGTAAATTAAAAATGTTGTTAGAACTGAAAGAAGAAGTAGAAATTGTTATCGCTGTTTGCGCAAGTGATATAGAGAAAAATAAAATTCGCAGCGACATGGGAATCACCTATGATGTAGAAGTACTGCGTTTGATTGATGCCTTCCGTGATACCGGTTTATTTGTAGGTAGTGTCGTCATTACGCAATATGCGAACCAGGCATCCGCTGATACATTTAAAAAACACCTGGAACATTTAGGTATTCGTGTTTTCCTGCATTATCAGATTGCCGGTTATCCTAACAACATTCCGCTGATTGTTTCTGATGAAGGTTATGGAAAGAATGAATACATAGAAACCACGAAACCATTAATCGTGGTGACAGCTCCGGGTCCGGGTTCCGGTAAGATGGCTACCTGTTTGTCACAGCTTTACCACGAACATAAGCGTGGTGTAAAAGCCGGTTATGCGAAATTTGAGACTTTCCCTATCTGGAATCTTCCTCTAAAACATCCGGTAAATCTTGCTTATGAAGCTGCGACAGCTGATTTAAATGATATTAATATGATTGATCCTTTCCATTTAGAGGCTTATGGTGAAACAACGGTAAATTATAATCGTGATGTAGAAATATTCCCTGTTTTAAATACGATGTTTGAAAAGATTCTAGGCGTAAGCCCTTATAAATCACCAACGGATATGGGGGTTAACATGGTTGGTTATTGCATATGCGATGATGAAGCAGCACGCAAAGCAAGTACTGAGGAAATTATTCGCCGTTACTATAAAGCGAAGGTAGACTTCAAAAAAGGACATACCAATGAAGACACAATCAAAAAAATAGAAATTATCATGTCTCAGGCAAATATCATACCGGAAGAACGTGCTTGTGTAAAACCGGCACTTACCAAAGCGGAAGAGACAAATGCACCGGCTGTTGCCATTGAATTACCGGATGGCACCATTGTCACAGGAAAAACAACATCTTTATTAGGTGCCAGTTCGGCAGCATTATTAAATGCCTTAAAGAAATTAGGCAATATCAATGATATCATTCCTTTAATATCACCGAATATCATTGAACCAATCCAAAAATTAAAAGTGGGGTCATTAGGCAATCACAATCCTCGTTTACATACCGATGAAGTTCTAATCGCCCTTGCCATCAGTGCTACGACCAATCCGGTATCACATTTGGCATTGCAGCAGCTTGATAAATTAAAGAATTGTGAAGCCCATAGTACTGTTATTCTATCACAAGTAGATGCGGGAACCTTCCGTAAGTTAAAGGTCAATCTGACTTGCGAGGATCAGTATCAGACCAAAAAATTATATCATCGTTAATTAAATCACTCTTGAACTATCGTAAGGTTTGCTGTCTTGAAAGAAGCAAACCTTTTATTTTTCCCCTATCGAATACAATAGTCTTTCTAAAAATATAAGATATGATAAAAATACAGTAGGAATTATTGCATACCAATAGTCAAAACAGCATTATATAAAAGAAGAAAGTCATGCCCTTAATCTTTTATGATATACACTTTTAGACATTATGGTACAAAACAAAGAAGCAACATAAAAGAAGAAATCTAATATCACTTACACAAGGATAGGATTTCTTCTTTTTCAATCACTATATCGTTTAACTTGTTTCTATTAGAATAAACCTACGATATGTCCTTCTTCATTGATGTCCATATCTAAGGCAGCCGGATGTTTTGGTAAACCCGGCATGGTCAAAACTTTCCCGGTCAATGCGACAATAAAGCCGGCACCTAAAGATGGATTTAATTCACGTACCGTAATACGGAAACCTTTTGGTGCACCATAAACCTTCGCATCATCGCTTAAAGACATCTGTGTTTTGGCCATACAGATTGGCATCTTATTCCAGCCAAGTGCATTATACAGAGCAATCTGAGCTTTGGCCTCTTCGGTAAAATCAACACCATCAGCGCCATATACCTTCGTTGCAATTGCCTGAATCTTATCTTCAATGCTGTCTTCTACAGCATATAAAGGCGCATAAGCATTCTCTTGATCACATAAAGCAACTAGCTGCTGTGCTAAATCAATGGCTCCTTCGCCACCTTTTGCCCATACCTGAGATAAAGACATTGGATGTTGATGCTCTTTACACCAGTTTTCTAGAGCTTCTACTTCTTTTGGTGTATCGGTTGCGAATTCGTTAATCGCTACGATATAAGGAAGACCGAATTGTTTTACGGTATCAATGTGTTTTGCTAAGTTTGCACAACCGGCTAACATAGCTTCGACATTTTCTTCCTTTAAATCTTCATAAGCAACATTTCCATGCTGCTTCAAAGCACGAATCGTTGCCACGATAACCACTGCATTTGGTTTTAAGCCACCAAAGCGACATTTGATATCTAAGAATTTTTCAGCTCCTAAATCTGCGCCAAAACCAGCTTCCGTAACCGTATAATCTGCCAGTTTAAGACAAGTCTTAGTTGCCAAAATAGAGTTACATCCATGAGCGATATTCGCAAAAGGACCGCCATGAATCAAAACCGGATTGTGTTCCAATGTCTGCACCATATTTGGTTTGATGGCATCCTTTAACACCATAGCCAAAGCACCTTCAATGCCTAAGTCCTTTACATAAATAGGTTCCTTTTTCGTATTATAAGCAACCAACATACGACCCAAACGCTCTTTTAGATCCATGAGGGATGTAGCTAAGCATAACACCGCCATAACTTCGGATGCGACCGTGATGTTAAAGCCATCCTTACGCTCTACACCATTGGCTTTTGCGCCTTGTCCGATATTGATATTACGCAGCGTGCGATCATTCATATCCAGACAGCGTTTCCAAGTTACATGTTCAATGTCAATATCCAGTTCATTGCCCTGATGAATATGATTGTCTAAACAAGCACTGATTAAATTATTGGCCGTTGTGATGGCATGCATGTCACCGGTGAAATGCAGATTGATATCTTCCATTGGCACAACTTGCGCATAGCCGCCTCCGGCTGCCCCACCTTTCAAACCAAAGACCGGTCCTAAAGATGGTTCACGTAAAGCAATCATCGTCTTTTTTCCAATACGGTTTAAGGCATCTCCCAATCCAACCGTTGTCGTTGATTTTCCTTCACCGGCTTTTGTTGGATTGATGGCAGTCACCAGAATCAGTTTACCATCCGCTTTATCCTGATTGCGGTTTAATAAATCCAGGGATACTTTTGCCTTATAATTGCCATAGTATTCCAAGTCACTTTCCTCAACACCAATTTTAGCCGCTACATCGCGAATATGCTCCAATGTGCATTCTTGTGCAATTTCCAAATCTGTTTTAAACATGACGTTCCTCCTTCTGATCGTAATCAATTACATATCTTTTTTGCCAATATCATGGCGATGGAACAACTTCTCACACTGAATTTTTGCTACCTCATGATAAGCTTTATCATATGCAGCTTGTAAAGTATCTTCCTGTGCCACAACAATCATGACACGTCCGCCGGCGGTTACTAACTTACCATCTTTCTTTGCCGTTCCCATGTGATAAACAAGGGCATCTACTTCATCACAGCCTGTAATCACAGCATCCTTAGTACTTCCCGCAGGATAGCCTTCACTTGCTAAGACAACACCAAGTGTTACCTTATCATCCCATGTTAATTCCATAGCCTCATGATTCATCACACGCAAAATAACATCAACGAAATCACTTTTTAAGCGTGGTAAAATTACTTCTGCTTCCGGATCACCGAAGCGGGCATTGAATTCAATGGTCTTAATACCTTTATCCGTTAACATTAAACCGCCATATAAGAAACCGGTAAATGAATGGCCTTCTTTCACCATTGCTTTGGCCATTGGCACCATGATGGTATCCATTGCCTCTTGAATGATTTCCGGTGTAATTTTCTTAACCGGTGAATAGCAGCCCATACCTCCGGTATTAGGACCTTTATCTCCATCATACGCACATTTATGATCCTGAGCCACCTGCATTGGCACAACGATATCATCACATACAAAGCAAATCAAAGAGAACTCAAAGCCTACCAGACATTCCTCAATCACAACCTTATTACCGGGAATGCCGAATGCAATATGTATTGCCTCTAGCGCTTCTTCTTCACTTTGAGCAACGGTAACACCTTTTCCGGCTTTTAAGCCATCTTCTTTAATAACGATAGGAGCACCTTGTGCCTTTACATAGGCAACTGCAGCATCTTCCTTATCAAAGGTTGCATAAGCAGCGGTTGGTACATCGTATTTCACCATGATCTGCTTTGCGAAATCTTTGCTGGACTCAATTTGTGCCGCATCCTTCGTAGGTCCGAAAATCTTTAAGCCAGCCTGTTGAAATGCATCGACAACACCAAGGGATAGACTAGCCTCAGGTCCGACGATTGTCAAATCTATCTGTTCTTTTTTCGCAAATGCAACCAAACCTTCCACATCACTGTCACTGATGTCTACACAGGTCGCAAACTGTGCCATGCCGGGATTTCCCGGTGCAGCATAAACTTCATCTACCAAAGCACTTTTATGTGCTGCAAGTGCAAGAGCATGCTCTCTTCCACCCTTTCCAATTACCAATACCTTCATTTTTCTTTTCCTTTCTGTTATCTAAAATAAAAAAACATGAAAAGTTCGCAAGAAACCTTCATGACCATGTCAAAAGATTCCTTGTAGTCCACCGATTAGGTCAGCGGGTAGAAACTATCAACCAAATTATGATACTATACAAGGTTTTACCACATTTATTTTACTTTATTTCATGTACTTTTACAATCCTAATTATAGCTGCCTTTTTTACTTCGATTGATTTTTTACATCCGTAGGAAAACCCGCTTCTTCAATTTTTCGCATCCCCCCTTATTTTTCCTTCATAGTTCACCTTAACTAGCTTTTCTTCAACATATAAAAGAAAAGATGTCATTGCGACACCTCATCTTCTAAAAATGCACTACCACTGATATTATTCGTACGGAAGATACTGCCATCCGCTTTTAGATAAAAGATTGCCTGTCCGGTGTATACGACTTCTTTACTATCTTGTACATAATAATAGCGAAGATTGGTCGCATAGTAGTCATATCCTTTATCTTTTATTTGAAAGGTTAACTCATAACTGATATTCTTATCTTCCACATTTGGCTTTCCTTGTTTCCATTGTACACCAACATGTGGATTTACACATTCGATACGCTGTAGTTTCCCTTTGGTTTTCTCATGCATTTCAAGGTCTAGCACCTTCGGTTTTCCATCAACTCGCATAGCAAAAGATTCTCCTTCATCAAAATCAAACGTTTTTACTTTGCGGTTTTGTAAGTGTACCTCACCGATCGTTTCTGAATGTTTCTTATCCCCTTCTTGATAAATCAGCTGCGTAAAACTAAGCTCACTGTTGTCCAACAGGTGCATGATCACAGAGAATTCTTGCCAAGTATCATCTTTTATTATTTCAGTAGGCATTATTTTATAAGGCGGATCCATCTTTTTAGCACACTGATAATCGTGGATATCCACAAACTTCCCACTTCCCTGATAGAGATAATCAACTTGCCAGAAATGTGCATTATCCATTTCATAATAGTAACTGATTTTAGGCAGCATGGTTTCCTTTTTCTGTGTCGCCTTGCAAACGGCATAACCACCAAGTACTAGTATAACCAATACAACAACAACGATTATTTTCTTTTTCATTTTGTTTCAATGCCTCCTTTCTCAATACGGAAATGCTGTTTTATATCTAGTGGATGCTTATTTTCACCTTCGGTAAAATTATAAATTTCCAAATCATACTCAACCACCGGACAATTTTTCTTTCTATGATGTCCTACGATCATTCCGATAAGCTCATTCTCACTTTTTACCCTTTCTTGATAAAAGCTAGCGCCTATACCTGCATTATTTACCGATATATGAAAGAACTCACGATTTTCTAAAGGATATGTGTAAGGATATACGATAGCATAAATATAGGATTTCCCATCTGCCTCCGCATACATGCTTATCGTTCCATCTTTATTCTTTTTCTCTTGATGAATAAAAGTGGTTTTCGCTTGCTTCTGCAACTCGCGAATCTTTTTCTCTACACCTTCTCTTGTATTTCCAAAGTCAACATAGCCATTTTCTACATTACACGTTTCTTCTACAATCTGCTGGTTTGGTAATGCATAGACATTTCCCATATACACCAATACGCTAATCACGCTTGCGATAAAGTATAGGATCATGATTGCTTCCAAAGAAAGAATACGCACCTTTTTCCCTGTCAACACTTGATTGATTCGCTTTTCATAAAATTTTCGATAACCTGCATACAACAATACCCCCAGTAAGATCACAATACCTAGCATGCATAGAAACCCTTCTGTACTCTGCGGCGCAAAAATTTTTTGTAATTGTTCTTTCATCTTGTTCGCCTCCTAGAAACCCATCTCTTCTTTGAAACGGTAATAATAGCTTCGTGATACTTCAATTTCCTCTTGATTATCCAACACCAGTGTGAATTTCATATAAAGATTGGTACGAATCCTTCGAATTGCTTTTTTATTGACGATATACGCTTTATGAACACGCAGAAAACCTTTTTCATACAAGCCTGCTTCTAATTGATACATCGTATTCTTACTACGATAACAGCCACTTTTCGCATGGACGAGTATTTCCTGGGAAATACTTTCAATATACAGGATCTCATCCACTGCCAAGCGCATATGCTCTTCGCCATCTTTTACCAACAGGTAATCATACTCATGGTTAATTTCATATAAGACCATACTCGCATGATCATCAAATTGTACATCCCCCTTTTGGATAGCCGCCTTTACTTTTTCCACTGTTTCTTTTCTACACAGCAACCTTATTTTCATGATCTTTCCCTCTCTTCACTTTTAGTTTAACGAATTCACGCTTTAAGACAAGCTACTTTCTATAACCTGCATTTTATGGGGATAAGTTGCACTGCAAAAGCCGATAAAGCAATCTTCTTTACCAACAATAAAGCATTTGCTTATCCAACACCATACCATAAAAAATGGCAAGAATATCTACCCTTACGATAACAAGAATCCCTTTTTATTGTGATAAAACCCATCTTTTCTTTTTAAGAATATCATATTTGAATATCTGCGTATATAAAAAGCGCCCTACTGAAAGGACACTTTACGATTGCTCTTTATAATAATTGAAAAGCATTGACAGCTTCCATTAAACCATCATGATCTACATCACTGCATACATGCATGACTTCTTCATGGAGATGCTCATTGGCGTTGCCTAACAAAGCACTGTTTTCCACAAAACGAAACATTGCTAAATCATTATTACTATCACCGAACACATAACAGTTTTCAATATCAATATTCAGCTTATCCATAATGAATTGAATCCCGGTTGCCTTAGAATGACCTTTTAAAATCAACTCTGCACAATGCTGCCCACGGTCAATATATTCAAAGTTTTGGATGATAAAATCATGAAATTCCTGTTCCTTATCCAAATCCTGATAACTGACAAACATCTTCACAAAATCATCTTCCAAATCATCTACGGACTTCATCACCATATTGGCATCATGATAACGCTCCAACAAATTTAATAATCTAGGTGATTGAATGCCATGTGTCATATATAAAGCATGCGTTCCCTCAAAGAAGGCATCGACATGACACGCAGCAACCTTTTGGATGATTGCCTCATATAATTGCTTATCAACATCCACATCATACAGCACTTTATCATGGTATTCGATATAACTGCCGCAACCTAAGATTTGTCCGTCAAAATCCAATTCAGATATGATTGGGTCAAGGATTGCTTTTGTTCTTCCCGTGTTCAAAAACAATAAATATCCTTTATCTTTCAATTTATTCAATACTTTGCGTGCACTCTTGGGTATCGTATGTGTTTCATCAGAAATGAGTGTACCATCATAATCAAAAAATAGCGCTTTTTTCTTCATTACATATCTCCTGTTATTTCCTGAGAGCATTTTAACACAGACCTTTCGCTTTCTCAAGTGTTGAGGGAACGCTGTTGAAAACCTTTTGTGAGGCAAAAGGCATAAACACTTGATAACCGTACCATAAATATTAAGAATAAAAAAACAGAAGCAGCACGCCTATCTACTTCTGTATATTTTTATGATTCTAGCTTCTAAACAAGGCTTCCAACGATTTATCTTTAACGATGGATTTGTGTTTCTAATTCATCGAGACGACGATAGGTATCCACAAATTCGTCACAGAGAATCTTAAAGCTCTCAGCACTCATAAGCTGGTCTTGCGCATGGGTCAATAATAAATTTACCTCTACATGGTTGCCCCCTGCTTCCTCTTGGATCATGAGTTGATGAATCCGATGACCTTTCGCATACATTTCATTTCCTTTACGCACAAGCTCATTGCATCCCTCATAATTTTTACTTTTTGCTTCCTGAATAGCCTCAATGTAAAAACTTCGTGCCTGTCCTACAGATGAAATGATTTCCAGGATATCTAATTCAGATGGTTGCATCGCATTCATCTCCATTCATGTTTTCTGTTTATTCATTGTACCATATCCCTTATCTGAATTCACTAGAAAATCGTAAAATTGCTAAATTTGTAACCGTTATCTTGTAAGAGTCACACCTTATTCTGATAATTGCCAGATGGTGGATTCCTTATAATCTTTGTGTGTTTTCGTCTTAATACGAACATCTTCATTGGCTAAATGTTCAATCGGATAATAAATTTTGTGTTCTTCCTTTAAATCAGCTCTTGTTAAAGCTTTGACGATTTCACTTGCTTCACTCAATTCTTTAATACTGCCATCTTCTTGTAATACTAAAATATTATGAGGATTATCCTGAATAGAATAAGGTGAGTAAGGGCGCTGAGATACTGCATCGCGATATACATAATAAGTAGGATCATATCCCATTGCCGCTACTTTATCACAGATTGCTGTATAATCCTTTTCACTTTCAATTGTTTTATAAGCGAATAATTTACGATTCAAGATACGATATGCAATGTCACACAAAATTTCATCACCGCAATACAATAAACGGGAAAAACCATAAAAGGCAGCTGGTTCATCCATCTGGTAGAGATCTTCAATATCAGGTTCTTTTTTAAACAAAAAGGGATGAAACATCGAAACTTCACGCAAAACATCCGGATCTTTTTTAGCAACATCCTTCATCCTTTGAAACATGATTGATAATAATGCCTCATAACTGCGTGCCACCGGATGTAAATATACTTGCCAATACATATGATAACGTGCCATGATATAATCTTCCACACTGTGGATGCCACTTTGTTTTACTACAATACGTTCATCCTTTAAACGAATAGTTCTAAGAATGCGCTCTAAATCAAATTTCCCATAGCTTGTCCCTGTAAAGTAAGCATCTCGTAATAAGTAATCCATACGATCCGCATCCAGTTGTCCACTGACAATTTGATTTAGACATTCTTTGGGGTTCTCATACCGAATGATGCTGGCAACATCATTCGGTAATTCGGGATCACAATTGGCTAAAATGCGATGAATTTCACTGTCTTCTAAAATGATCTTAACCGTATATTCCTCATGCTTAAGGGGAGAAATATCCTCAAAGGCATGAGAAAATGGGCCATGACCGATATCATGCAACAAACCGGCCAGCATAACAACTGCTTTGCCATATTCACTTAAAGATTCTGCAATGCTGTCAATTTCATACACCATTCTTCGAACGATTTCATATACCCCCAAAGAGTGTGAAAAACGGGAATGTTCTGCAGTATGATAAACTTGAAAATCACCGCCAAGTTGATGAATGCGACGTAAGCGCTGCATTTCTCTGGCATTGATACAATCCCATACGACTTGTAGATCCACATGAATATAGCCATGAACCGGATCACGCAAGACCTTTGTTTCAGATGTTTTTTGCATACGGTTCCCTCTTTTCTATGATTATATATATTATACTATATTCTAATGCATATGGAGGAGATGTTTTATTATTTAGATGCTGCATAAACTATTGGCTAGCTTTATCTTTTCTTTTTTTAATGATACACTATAACTATTATATCACGATCTTCTTTATATATAGGAGGCAGAATTATGAAACAAATTTTGAAGAAAGAAAAGAGTGTCTTTATTTTTTGTCTTATGTACATCGGTTGGCTTACCGCTTTCCGTTATCTATTTATCAATACCACATCGCAATCTTTATTCGTGTCATTCGGTATTTCTTTAATTTCTTATCTGCCTATTCTTTTACTGGCTTTTACTTGTTATCGTAAGGAAATGAAACAATGGCTGAATTTACAAATGCTCTGGCCCCCTATTATTGGACTTATCGTGTATATCGCAGTTTCTATATTTATCTATTTTCTGCTAGCAAGCGATCTAACCATAGATTCTGCAAGCTTTATTTATACCGTTGTCGAGTATCTACTTATGACCGGGGTATGGGAAGAAATCATGTATCGCGGTATTGTGTATACAACCTTTAAAACAAAGCGCGGTAAGGGTTTTGCCGGGCTTATGAGTTGTATCTTATTTACTGCTGCACACCTTCCTGTGCTTATGAGCGGCCATACAAATGACATCTTTGGGTTTGTGGTGTTAAGCATTCTAATTTCCGTTATTTTCATATGTTTATTTGAAAGAACACATTCTTTATGGCTCGCTATTTTCTGCCATGCTTTATGGGATCTAAACTATAGGATTGCATTCCCTCTTTTTATTTACATAGCCGCAGTGTTGTTACTAGAACAGTTTCTAAAATACAGAAAACGAAAGAATACAAGCAAAAAGACAACAGTATCTTCATCCTATGAAGAAAGATAAAAGCATTGCTTCTGCTTGTCCAAGATTCCTTGCTAAAGCTAGTCCTTCTCTATATAAAATCCATTAGTTAAATAAAAGAACTGCCACAACAGTTCTTTTATTTTCCTTATAGAACAAGCACCCTCTGCATCACACTAGCTTTCCTCACTTTTCCCTTCATATACTCGCAAAGCTTCTAAGATCGGGGCATCTGCTTTTTCGAATGGATACGCATAAATTTCATCTAACCTTACTTTGCATACCTCATGATGCACGCGCAACTTCATTTCTCCACATATTACCTTACATCTATATGCATGTACATGTAACACGACATCTTCACGCACATCATCGATACTTGTCAAATAACCTTCCACCTGACAGGTTAGATTCAGTTCTTCTTTTAACTCACGTAAAATTGCTTCTTCCTTCGTTTCGCCATTTTCTACCTTGCCACCGGGAAACTCCCAGATATTTTCATGTATCCCTTTTCCTCTGCGTGCAATCAAATAGCCATCTTCATCGTGAAGGATGCCGCATACGATTTCCATTGTTTTCATTTCCTAATTCCTCACTGAAATTCACAAAATCCTGTACATTCATTTCTGCTTTTTGACGTATCTCATCAAGATAAAATTCATCATCCTTGCGAATCAACTTCCAGAATTCCACAAAAGAATGTGCTTGCTTATCACCATCAAGCAAGCTGCCATCATCCTCATGAATCGTATAATCAATCATCTTACCTTCTATATAGAACCAAACCATATCTTTACGATCATCTATGTCATCATAGATACCTACAATGGAACGCGATAACAATTGAATATTTTCTAAGATATTCCGCTCCCTGCGAATATCCATCCAATCGAGTTTTGTTTTCCAATTCTCCATTAAAGCATCACTTAAGTATGGTTGAAGTTCTTCTAGGCTTTTTGTTGTCCAAGCATTTTGAACAGCATAAAATATTTCTTCTACTCTTTCATAAATATGGTCTTCATCCCAAATAGCATCTAAATCATCTATTTCTTTTAACAACTTTTTGCTCTGTCTGCTTTTCTTGAATACTTTACTGCGATAAACAAGATAGCTTCCGCTAGTAAGTAACAGTATGAGGGTGATATGAAGTATACCGCCAAAACTGTTACCATTGTCTTCGCTGTTATATTTACTGCTTGTATGGCTCCCATCATAAGAACCTCCGCCTCCTCCAGAGCCACTGCTTCCACCCCCACCTGCTCGCGCACAGACAGGGATTGTCGTCATCATACAAAGCAACAGACAGGTAAATACCAACCATGCTTTTTTCATATCCTTTTTCTCCTTATCTACATTATACAAAAATCATTAACAATTACAATAACTTCCAACGATGCTCCTTCATTATCTTTTAGGTTTGTGATATATTTATACTATACAAAGAGGAGGATTTCATCATGAAAGTAGCTACCATCGGTACCGGATTCATTGTTGACTGGTTTTTAGATGCTGTTAAGCAAAATGAAGGTGTTACATGTGTTGCCATGTATACCCGGAAGAAAGAGCATGCACAAAACCTTGCAGATAAGTATGACATCAAAGACATCTATGAAGATTTAGAAGCAATGTTAAATCGTGAGGATATTGATTTTGTTTATGTAGCTTCACCAAACAGCTTACATTTTCAATATAGCTTACAGGCGATGCAACATGGTAAACATGTCATTTGTGAAAAACCATTTACTTCTAATTGTCGAGAATTTCGAATCTTAGATACCTATGCAAGAGAACATCACTTATTTTTATTCGAGGCAATCGTAACTTCCCATATGCCAAACTATCTAACGCTGAAAGAGAAATTACCTGAGCTGGGAACCATTCGCATGGTACAGTGTAATTTTTCTCAATATTCCAGTCGTTATGATAAGTTTTTGGCTGGTGAGACTCCAAATGTCTTTAGCCCAGCCTTTTCAGGCGGTGCTTTATCCGATATTAATATTTATAATCTACATTTTACGATTGGTTTATTTGGCAAACCTAACGCCGTACAGTATTTCCCAACTATCCAGCGTGGAATCGACACCAGTGGGGTAGCAATTTTAAAATATGATGGCTTTACATCTGTATGCGTTGGGGCAAAAGATACTAGAAGTCGCTGCATGGCGCAGATTCAAGGAGAAAAGGGCTATGCTGTTGTAGAATCAGAAACAAGTAAATGTGCGGTATTAAAAATTTATAAGGATGGCAAAGAAGAAAATCTGACATTGCCGCAAAACGATATCGCATTGTACTATGAGGTAAAAGAATTCAATCGCCTTTTTACGGAACAGGATTATACTACCTGTTACCAAAAGCTGGAGTATTCCCGAACGGTAATGGAAGTTTATGAAGCAGCACGTAAGGATGGCGGCATCATATTTGATGCGGATCATATCGCATGAGTGTCTTTGAAAACGATTGGATGATGCGGCAAATCTCTTCCATGACAAAAATGCTTCGCATGATGTTTTTCCACAAGGCCTCTGAAGAAATCACGGCCGAAGAAGAATTAAAGGACGAAGAGACAAAAGTTTATTATCATACTATTTACCAGCTCATCCAAGAAGACAATTATGCCCAAGCCATGAACTATTTAGTTGAGCATTTCACAGATAAGAATCTGGAATATTTGAAAACAGCCTTGGCTTTCTTTGATTATGTAAACGCAAAAGAAGACAGTGAACTGCGTGCACATGGCTATTCCAAAGATCAGCTATATAGTGATTTGAACTTTATTACTAAGCAATATGGGATAGAACTGTAACTGCCATGATCTAAGCAAAGTTTATATACCATCTACCTTCCTGTATCATGATATCCATGATTATTACATTTAATTAATTATCAATAGATAATCAAAAGCATGCTGTTTCCCACAACATGCTTTTGTTTGATTATTGAGGATATGTTAACTGCTCGATGTGCCAATCCTTAATGACTTCTAAATACTCCTTTGCAATCGTTTTAGCTTTCGTTAAATCATGATTCAAATAGTTTCCACACTCTTTTGATTCTTGGGCTCCCGGTATAGCACCTTCATAACTACTGATGAATTGCATGGTCTTTTGAACAAGGGCAATCGCTTCTGCCTTCGTCATTTTATCACGTACTAAAAAATAAAATCCGGTACGACACCCCATTGGTCCGGCATAGATAATCTCATCTGCATATGCACTGTTGCGTACATAAGTCGCAAATAAATGCTCAAAGGTATGTAAACCGTCATTCTCCAAATATATTCCACCATTAGGGACAACCATTCGCAAATCATAGGTGATGATATCCCCATCGACACGTGAAATATACATGCCTTTTGGCAATATATCATGATTTACACAGAAACTTGTTATTTTTTCCATATCTATCCTTATCTTGTATTATTTAATTAACCAAGAAACAGGTAATTAAATAATATCTTCCTTTCT
>NZ_JAJCPX010000047.1:0-18198 GCF_020563125.1 Longicatena sp. 210702-DFI.1.196
AGGTAGGAAGACCTGTTCTGAGAAGGACAGGTTTTTTTCTATATAGAGAAAGAAACCTAAACACATTCCTTATGTGAGGAACCCCTTCTCATATTATTATGAGTTTGCAATATAAAAAATTTGAACGGTATTGATTTAAGTTTTCAAATGAGAGTTAGAAGATTATTCAATGATCATTGGTAAATAGTTATTTAACAAATAGAAAAAAGATTCCCCATGAGGAATCTTTTTGAGACTATCTTATAGTGAATGGATTATTTACAAGTAGCTCCCTGTTTTTCTGCTTGTTTTACAGTGTTTTTCAAAGACATGTCCGTATCACTACCAAAGCCAAATTTCTTCAGTGAACTGCTGTCTGTCTTTGTGAAATCCATATTGATTTTTACAACAATATCTTTATCCTTAAAGTCGAAAGATACTTTCATACCATCATCTTCTTTAATTCCCAAAGATGATTCTAACTGTGTCTGCATCATTTTTTTCTGATCATCAGACAGTGTACTAAGATCAACACCACCTAAAGCAGAAGCAGGTACCGTTACATTCATGTCAGCAGTTTTGATTTCATCATCTTTTGCGTTGAATGTTGCAGCTAACGTCATACCATTTTGTGTAATACTGCAAGTTTTTGATTCTGATTTGTTACCACTTCCGCCACATCCGGCTAATAAAGTGACAACACATAAGCAAGCTAATAATTTTTTCATACGTTTTTTTCTCCTCGTCTTCATAGTAACATAAATATTCTATCATAAGATTTTTATGTGTTAGTATTTTAACATAATTTCACATACTGTACAATCTATTTTAATGTTTATCTGGAAAACTCGTAAAAAATAACCAAATTTTATGATAGTTTGTCAGAAAATTTATATCTTACAAGGATGACTGGCTTTTTCGCGTTTAATGTGGTATAACTTTCATTGAAATCCTTAATATATAAAGATAAAAGAAATGGTGATGAAAATGGCACAAAAGGTATTATTAGGTTTATCAGGCGGCGTGGATTCTGCCGTTGCCGCTTATATTTTAAAAGAGCAGGGTTATGATGTAACCTGTGCATTCATGCGCAATTGGGATTCATTTGCCAATAATGATATTATGGGAAATCCTACGATTCAAGATGATGTATGCCCGCAGGAGCAGGATTACCTTGATGCAAAAGCTGTCGCAGATAAGCTAGGACTTCCTTTATTGCGGGTGGATTTTGTAAAGGAATATTGGGATAATGTATTTACGTATTTCTTGGATGAATATCAAAAAGGGAGAACACCCAATCCAGATATTTTATGCAATAAATATATCAAGTTTGATGCATTCATGAAATATGCCAGAAAACTGGGGTTTGATATTTTAGCAACGGGACATTATGCACAGGTGGAACACACACCTTTATATAGCCGTATGTTACGTGGCGCTGATTCAAATAAAGATCAGACATATTTTCTTTGCCAGGTTTCTCAAGATGCATTAGCACACGCATTATTCCCAATCGGTAATTTGAATAAAGCAGAAGTTCGTGTAATTGCACAGAAACTTGAATTAGAAAGTGTAGCTACTAAGAAAGATTCTACGGGTATTTGTTTTATTGGAGAACGTAATTTTAAAGAGTTTTTACAAAATTATTTACCAAGTCAAGATGGTGATATCGTTGATATTCATTCATTAGAAGTAATTGGTCGTCATATCGGGGTTTTATATTATACGATAGGGCAGCGAAAAGGATTAGGTATTGGTGGTAATAAAGGCCCATGGTTTGTAGTAGGTAAGGATGTACATAAAAACATTCTGTATGTGACCAATGGAAATGAAAAAGACTGGTTATATTCTACTAGTTGCATTGTATCTGGCGTGAATTGGCTGCGCCCGCATAAACCAGAAAACGAATATGCATGTACTGCAAAATTCCGCTATCGTCAACAAGATCATGAGATATCTTTACAGTTTATTGATGAAACAACCGTTCTTGTATGCTATCCACAAGGTGTGGCTAGTGTTACCTGTGGACAAGAAGCTGTCTTTTATGATGGTCAAGAATGCTTAGGCGGTGGTGTCATTGAAGAGGTTTTCTGTGATGGTATCAGTATGCAGAAAAAAATAGAGGAGCATGTAGCCCATGGAAAAAACTAATATGAAACATCTTTCCTCTACGCGCTGTATCCTTTTATTACTTTTCTATTTTGTTGGTTATACGTATTTGTTACCACGGATATTAACGGTTTTAACCTTAATGGTGGATCCGCAAGCAACAACCTTTAACATTCCTATTTCCGTTGTGTCTTATGTCATGATTATGGTTTTTGTTATTTGGGTCGCAAAGCCGATTTGGCTGGATTCCATTTTACAATTCAAAGCGAATTGGAAAAAATATTTACCTATGATTTTTGCACTTGTATTTCTTACGGTTATGGCAAATTATATATTAAATATCTTGGTAAGTATCATCACTCAGACAGGGGATAGTGAAAATCAAAAAGTTATTGCCGAGAACGCTATTGTTGCTCCGGCTTTTACGATTTTTTCTAGTATGATCTTTGCGCCGATCGTTGAAGAAACCATTTTTCGTGGTGGTGTTTTTACATGTTTACGCTCACGTGTATCTTTCAGTTGGGCAATGTTGATCAGCTCCTTTCTCTTTGGCTTTATCCATATCATGGATTCTCTTATCGAAGGGAATTTCACGGATGTGACATATCTGTTTCTATATACTGGTATTGGTCTTGTTTTAGCTTATGGGTATGAAAAAAGCAATTCCATTATCGTTAGTACAGGGGTACATATGTGCAACAATATTCTTGCTATCCTTTCTTTGTTTTTAACATTATAATGTAAGGAGGCCATAATGGAAGAAGAACTGATTTTAGAGGCAAAACTGCTGCATACGATATTTTATAATGAGGCAAATGGATATGCTGTTGGTAAATTTATAACCTATGATGCGAATGAAGAAGATTTTATCGCTACAGGTTTCTTTCGAGAATTACAGGAAGAAGTTATTTACCGTCTACATGGCAGTTATGTAGATCATCCTCGTTATGGTATGCAGTTTCAGGTAAAAGCATATGAAAAAGTCATGCCACAGGATGATGAGAGTTTAATTCGTTTTTTTGCAAGTTCTTTATTCCCGGGCATTGGAAAACAGAGCGCTAAGCTCTTAGTAGAGACTTTAGGGCCAAATGTCATTGAACGAATCAAAGAGGATGAGCAAGTCTTATTACAGATACCATCCTTTACGCCTAAAAAACGCCAAGTTATTTTAGATGGAATTCATGAACATGATGATGTTGATGATACGACTTTTTTCTTTACTCGTTTTGGTATCAGTGTCCGCAATATCATGAAATTTGAGGCAAAGTATGGGCAAGAGGCGGTTGCCCTTATTAAAGAAAACCCTTATCGCTTGATTGAAGAAATTGATGGTATAGGTTTTAAGACTGCTGATAAATTAGCACAGGAGCTATCTTTTGGATTAAATCATCCCTACCGTATCAAAGCTGCTATATTGTCTATGATATTGGAGATGTGCATGGCGAGTGGCGATACTTTTGTGACTACTGAGGATTTGACAAAGCGTGTTGAAAAAGAGTTTAAAGATGTAGATTTGTCTTCTTACTTAGATGAATTGGCAAAAGAATTTCTCATACATAGAGAAGAGGAGCGAATCTATCACCATACACAGTATGATAGTGAAACAGGTATTGCTGCTTTTTTGGCAATGTTTCCTTTTGAAGAACAAGAACCAACTTTAAAAGAAGAACTCATGCAAGACATGGAAGAGTTGGAACAAACATTACACATACAATATGAGGAGAGACAGAAAGAATCCATTCTTACGTTTTTTGCGCATTCCTTTTCAATTTTGACAGGAGGACCTGGTACTGGTAAAACAACGATTGTCCAAGGTGTTTTAACGCTTTATAAACAGCATTATCCAAATGATGTAATTGCTGTATGTGCACCAACAGGAAGAGCTGCTAAACGTTTGAGTGAGCTTTGTGGTTGTAATGCTACTACGATTCATAGTTTATTGCGTTGGGATTTAGAATCGAATACCTTCTTGGTGAATGAAAAAGAACCATTGCAATGTGATTTGCTGATCATTGATGAGTTCAGCATGGTGGATCAATGGTTGTTTTATAATCTTTTAAAAGCTTCAAAACTAGTAAAGAAAATCTTGATCATCGGAGATGAGGATCAATTGCCAAGTGTTGGATGTGGTAGCGTATTAAAAGATCTGATTGCTTGTGAACAATTTGCCGTCACTCGCTTGCATAAAATATTTCGTCAAAGTGAGGGAAGTGATGTGATTGCGCTTGCTCATGAAATACGAGAAGAACAGATTACAGTATTAGATTATGCTAAAGACATTGCCTTTTTTGATGCGCAGAATTATGAAGTGCGTGACTTGGTTGTTCGTATTGTTGCCAATGCTTTAGAAAAAGGCTATGAATCAAAGGATATTCAGGTGTTAGCTCCAAAGTATGGAGGGGTAGCCGGAATTGATGCTTTGAATAATGCTTTACAAAAAATGATGAATCCTTCAACAGCTCATAAACGAGAACTAAAAGTTGGCTATCGCATCTTTCGTGTGGGTGATAAGGTCTTGCAACTGAAAAATCAGCCCGAAGATGAGGTGTATAATGGTGATATTGGAGAAATTGTAGATATCGCTTATGCTTCTGAAAGTGTAGGACAGAAGCATCAATTACTTGTTGATTTTGATGGTATCATGGTGGAATATAGCAATGAACAGCTATATAATATTACCCATGCATTTTGTATTTCCATTCATAAAGCACAAGGCAGTGAATATCCCATTGTTATCTTGCCAATTGTTTCAGAATATGCCTATATGATGAGCAAGCGCTTATTATATACCGCAGTTACTAGGGCGAAGAAAAGTCTTGTTTTATTGGGAGAGCGTGATATGTTACATAAAGCGGTAACACGCAAAGAACGTCATCAGCGTAATAGCACCTTAGAAATGCGAATTCGCAAATTGTTTCATGCATAACTTCATCAAAGCTTACCATACTAGATGTGTAAGAAGGAGTGATACGCATGAACAAATGTTTAGGTGCTGCCGTTATGGGATTTTTAATGGGTTTATATCTTGGCTATATGAAAGATGAGGAAATTGAGGATCTTTGTCATCAGTCAAAAAAAGCTGAGAAGAAAATGAAAAAGAATTACCATAAGGCGATGGATCAAATTTGTGATTGTATGGATTTGGATTAACCCCACGAATGGGGTTTTTCTTTTATGAAACAACGATATGAACGAATATTGTTTCATGCGAAACAGCTTCTTCCTTGCTTAGCATGTATCTTTCTTTTGCTATTAATTATTAAACAATTGGCATTAGATGCATGGTTAGCTGCTATTTATCGTGCTTTTTTACCTATTCTAAGTGGTGTATTATTAGCTTTTTTCCTTCAGCCAATCATTGATCGAGTACAACAAAAATTTTCTTTAAAGGTCAGTGTAATGTTAGTTTATATTGGCTTGTTGGCGATTCTAGGTGCATTTTTAGCTGTTTTATTACCTTTGTTGTATCAACAGGCGCTCGAGTTGGCACAACTTGTCCCACGATGGCTGCAACAGTTGGAAGGCTTTTTAAAACAACATCATATTGCGTATGACAATTTGAAAACGCTAAAGCAAAATTATATGCAGGAAGGGTATATAATAGCAATAGATTCAGCAAAAAGTGTCATTGACACTTTAACGGACTATGGTATTGCGTATATTATTGCGTTCTTTATTTCCATCGATATGGATTTTTGGAAACGTACAGCAAAGAAAATAGTACCAAATGTAACACGGGTTGCGACTTTTTATCATACGCTGAGCAATATCATTTATCAATATTTGGCAGGCACCATGCTAGATCTTTTATTCATTATTGTCAGTGTCGGGATTGTCTTAAGTCTTTATCGTTTTCCAAATGCTTTACTCTATGCTATGATTTTGGCATTGTTAAATTTATTTCCTTATGTTGGAGCTACTTTAGGGCTTATCTTAATAGCAGCCGTAGCAGCTTTACATTATGACCATTACCCATGGATGATGTTTTTCATCGTCTGGAGTATTCAACAGATAGAATCTAATATTATCCAGCCTTTGATCTTTAATCGCACTATGAACGTACGACCGCTGTTAACGTTTGTCTTTATTTTTATATCGGATGCTTTTTTTGGTGTCATAGGTGTGATATTATCCCCTATTTTTGCGGCTGTAGCCCAAATCGTTTTCCGCAGCTATCTGCATTCGAAAACAAGTGATAAGGTAGGAGAATGGGAAGACATCTGGCGAGATTTTGATGAAGTGATGGCAGAGGAGACAATACCATGATATTTGCGATGGTAGTATGCAGTGACGAAATTCATGATGAATGATAATCGTGTGAGAATGGCTTGCGTGTAAAATAAGAATTTGTTATAATAGCGAAGGAATAAAAAAGCGTAGAAGAAGAGGAGTACATCCCTGCTGCGGCATAGAGAGAAAACGGAAGGTGGAAGTTTTCGTGTCAGGATGGATGGAAGGCTGCTTTGGAGCTTTTCGCGAGAACATCGGCGTTAACGATGATAAGTAAGGTGTGCTTTCAGTGAAAGTGAACCGGGATGGTACCGCGTAATGATGATTGCGTTCCTGGATAAGGAACGTTTTTTTATGCTTAAGGAGGAAGTTGACATGAAAAATTTAACAGGTAACCAGATACGACAACTGTTTCTTGATTACTTTAAGAAACATGGACACATGATTGAACCAGGCGCTAGTCTGATTCCTCACAATGATCCTACTTTGTTATGGATCAATGCCGGAGTTGCGGCGTTAAAGAAATATTTTGATGGAACAGTGAAACCGGAATGTCCAAGAATTGCCAATGCTCAGAAATCTATTCGTACAAATGATATTGAAAATGTTGGTAAGACGGCACGTCATCACACCTTTTTTGAAATGCTCGGTAATTTTTCAATTGGGGATTACTTTAAAAAAGAGGCAATTCATTTTGCTTGGGAATTTTTAACTAGTGAAGAGTATATTGGTTTTGATAAAGATCGTTTGTATATCACGGTGTATATTGATGATGAAGAAGCATATGATATTTGGACAAACGAAATTGGTGTGGATCCTTCGCACATCTTAAAAACAGCGGATAACTTTTGGCAAATCGGAGAAGGACCATGTGGACCGGATACGGAAATCTTCTATGATCGTGGGGAAGCATATGATCCAGAAGGACTGGGTGAAAAACTGTTTTTTGAAGAGATGGAAAATGACCGCTATATTGAAGTCTGGAATAATGTCTTTTCTCAGTTTGATGCCAAAGAAGGAGTTGCACGCAAGGATTATAAAGAATTGCCACAGAAAAACATTGATACCGGTATGGGATTAGAGCGTTTGACCTGTTTGGTGCAAAATGGTGAAACTAATTTTGATACCGATTTATTCTTGCCGCTTATTCATGCATGTGAACAATATACGTCCATGCGTTATGAAGATGCTGAAAACAAAATGGCGTTTCGTGTTATAGCGGATCATATCCGTACCGTGACCTTTGCGTTAGCGGATGGTGCATTATTCGCCAATGAAGGACGTGGCTATGTGTTACGCCGTGTCTTACGCCGAGCTGTTCGTTTTGGCAGAAAATTGAAAATTGAAGGTGCCTTTATGTATAAGCTGGTACCGGTTGTTTATGAAATCATGAAAGACTTTTATCCATATATCGAAGAAAAAATTGATTATATTGAAAAACTGGTAAAAGCTGAGGAAGAACGTTTCCATGCTACACTGGCAGATGGTGAAAAATTATTGCTGGATGTTATGGAAAAAAATAAAGATAATAAGTTATTGGATGGTGTGACGGCTTTTAAGTTGTATGACACCTATGGGTTCCCATTAGAATTGACATGCGAGATAGCAGAAGAAAGTGGATATCAAGTAGATGTGCAAGGCTTTGATGAAGAGATGAAAAAACAGCGCGAGCGTGCCCGCAATGCTCGTGAAGATGTGGAATCTATGTCTAGTCAGTCAGCAGATTTAATGGCCTTTACACAAGATAGTAAGTTTATCGGTTATGATGAAAGAACATGTGATGCACAGGTCATAGCTTTATTTAAAGATGGTAAGCAAGTGGATGCTATATCTGATGAAGGCGATATCATCTTAGACACAACCGTCTTTTATGCGGAAAGTGGAGGCCAGATAGGGGACAGTGGCAGCTTTATGGGGGATGCATTAGGCCGTATTGTCAATACTGTGAAAGCACCACATAAACAGCATTTACATAAGGTTGTTATAGAAGAAGGATGTTTGCATGTTGGCAGCAAGCTGCAACTGGCAGTGGATAATAAAAAACGTGATATTATCACCAGCAATCACTCTTGTACACATTTATTACAAAGTGCTTTGAAGAAAGTTGTTGGAAATCATATTCAACAAGCTGGTAGTTTTGTCAGTGATGAATATCTACGCTTTGACTTTACACACTTTGAAAAGGTAAGTGTGCAGCAGTTAAAGGAAATTGAACAACTGGTAAACCGCTTTATCAGTGAACATCATCCTGTAAGTAAGGTGGAAATGCCGATTGAAGAAGCAAAGCAAAGCGGAGCTACCGCATTGTTTGATGAAAAATACGGGGATGTTGTCCGGGTTGTTACAATGGGCGATGTGTCAAAAGAATTCTGTGGTGGCTGTCATGTAAATAACACACAGGAAATTGGTATATGCAAGATTATCTCTGAGGAAAGTATTGGTAGCGGTATCCGCCGTATTACGGCAAAGACAGGCTATAGTGCTTATGAAGACTTTGCTGCGGAAGAAAAGACACTGCGTCATATAGCAGATGATCTGAAGATGAAGAGTATTGTCAATGTAGATACGAAAGTAGAACAAGTGTTGCATGAAAATGCGCAGCTGAAAAAGGAATCGGCTGCTTTGCAAAGTGAGATGTTCACACTGAAGGCGAATGAATTGATCCATGAGGTGAAAGAGTGCAATGGTCGTCATGTATTGATCAAACGCATGGATGGTGCTGACGCTAATGCGTTAAAAGATATCGCTAGTACCATCAAAGCACAAAAAGAACATGTAATAGTCTTTTTAGCAAGTGTTTGCAACGATAAGGTTGTATTTGTTGCTGGCGCAGATAAATTGGCTGTGGCTGATGGTATTAAGTGTGGCGATTTGGTAAAAGAGGCAGCAATGCTTTGTGATGGCAAAGGCGGAGGAAGAGCAGATCTTGCGCAGGCCGGTGGCAAAGATGTGACGAAAGTGGATGAAGCCGTGGAATTCATTAAAAATAAACTGTCTTAGGGTTTCAATTTTATAGAAAATAGGATAAAATGAAAGAAAGATAAAAAAAGGAGGTAATACGATGAGAGATATTACAGAGACGATGTCTTTTAAATCAGATGATTTAAAGCGTGACAATATCAAGCATGTATTACGTGTCGTGAAGGAAGCGTTGGATGAGCGTGGCTATAATTCGGTGAACCAGCTGGCCGGATATCTTATCAGCAATGATCCTGCATACATTTCTTCCCATAACAATGCCCGCAGCATTATCCAAAGCGTAGAGCGCTATGAAATTATTGAAGAGTTAGTGCGCGCTTATCTGGAAGATGATCAGCATTGATGCGAATCTTAGGACTTGATCTTGGTTCACGTACATTGGGGGTCAGTGTGAGTGATGCCTTAGGGATGATAGCACGTCCCGTCGAAACCATACGTTTTGAACAGGATGATTATGATTCCGCTTTGACGCAGATAAAAAAATACATCGATGAATTTCAGGTAAAAAAGGCAGTGCTGGGATTGCCTAAGCATATGAATGGAGATGTCGGTATTCGCGGGGAGATTTCCATCATGTTTAAAGAAAAACTAGAAACCTTAGGTGTGGAAGTGATACTTTGGGATGAACGTTTGACAACTGTTGCAGCTGAACGCATTCTTATCAGTGCAGATGTATCCCGCAAGAAGCGCAAGAAAGTTATTGATCAGATGGCTGCTGTTCAGATTTTACAAGGCTATCTAGATAGAAATCATCAGGGGCTGTAAAAGCCCCTTTCTACAGGAGGATATAATGTTAGAAACAAATACGATGTTTGTCACAGATGAAAGTGGCAATGAAAAAGAAATGGAAATTTTATTCACATTTGAAGATGAGGAAAAAGGACGCAAATATGTAGTGTTTGCGGATCCTGAAGATGAAGGAGAAGAGGTTTTTGCCTCTGCTTATGATGATGAAGGCAATCTGATGCCGGTTGAAACAGATGAGGAATGGCAGATGATCGAAGAAGTGATAGGAGCGTTCCAAGAAGATGAAGGCGCTGAAGAATAAGAAGATTCTGATACCTGCCGTCCTTGTTATTATCTGTTTGGTTATTGGTGTCACAGCCTTTTCTATGTATACCGCAAAGCTAAAAGCTCCATCAACCACACCAGAAAAAGTCATCTTTGAAGTAAAAGAAGGCGAAGGTAATGCGTCTGTATTAGACAAGTTGGAAAAAGCTGGATTGATACAGGATGTACAGGCAGCAAAGCTGTGCATGAAACTGCAAGGCTTGAATGACATCAAATTTGGTGTCTTTACATTGGATCGTTCTTGGGATACAGAAACGATTTTAGAAAACTTGAATGATGTTAAAAAAGCAAAGCAAAATGAAGTGATGATTACGTTTAAGGAAGGTATGTGGGCGAAAGATATTGCACAGTCATTGCAACACAAGCTAGGTGTAAATGCAAAGAATTTGTTAAAACTGTGGAATGATGATACCTATCTTAAAGAACTTATGAAGACATATCCTTTTTTGACAAAGGATATCTTAAACGATAAGACACGAGTGAAACTGGAAGGCTATTTGTTCCCGGAAACGTATACGTTTGCAAAGGATGCGGATGAAAAGGAAATTACCAAAACATTTTTGGATCATTTTCAAAAAATCTATCAGAAATATGAAAAGGATATTGTTTCCAGTAAATTCACTATGCATGAAATCCTAACTCTTGCCAGTATGGTTCAATATGAGGCAAGTACGAAAGAGGATATGCAATTGATTGCCGGTGTTTTCTTTAATCGCTTAGATAAAGATATGATGTTACAATCCAGTGTTACCGTATGTTATGCATTGTATGATGATCTAACAAGTGGAGAAGACTGTGAAGTGAATCCGGATATTGATTCCTTATACAATACATATAAGTATAAAGGCTTACCGATCGGTCCGATTTTAAATCCGGGAGAAGATGCAATACAAGCCGTTTTGCATCCGACAAAGAGTGATTATCTGTATTTTGTTGCGGATGTATATGGCGATGGTAAAGTTCATTATGCGAAATCTTATGAGGAACAGTTACAGAATCAAGAAAAGTTCCATTTGAATAAATAAGAAGGTGTATGTGATGAAAAAAACGATTGTAATCGGAATAGCCGGAGGCAGTGCTTCAGGTAAAACATCGATTTCACAGCAGTTGAAAGATCGTTATGAGAACACTCAGTCCGTCGTCATTATCCGACAGGATGATTATTATAAAGATCAAAGCGAGAAGACGATGGAAGAGCGTGTAAAAACGAATTACGATCATCCTTTTGCTTTCGACAATGCTTTATTAGTAAAACAGTTGAAAGAGCTGACTATGGGCAAGGCTATAGAAAAACCAACCTATGATTTTGTTCAACATACCCGCTCGCATAGCATTGAGCATATAGAACCAAGTGATGTTATTGTCATTGAAGGACTGTTTGTTTTGGAAAACGAAGATTTACGTAATTTATGCGATATTAAGATTTTTGTTGATACTGATGCAGATATTCGTTTTATACGTCGCTTGTTGCGTGATGTAAAACAGCGAGGCAGGACATTAGAGTCAGTTGTTGAACAATATACAAGTACGGTAAGAGATATGCATAATCTGTTCATTGAACCAAGCAAACGCTATGCAGATGTCATCATCCCAGAAGGGGGTCACAATATGGTGGCGATTGATTTGTTGATGACGAAAATAAGTAGTATTATTCAGGAAAACGTGGTATAATACCATGTGACGATAGGAGTGAAAATATGGCAGACGAAAAGTTTTATGTAACCAAAGAAGGGTTAGATGAACTCTTAAAGGAACAGGATAATCTGATCCATGTAGTACGTGATGAAGTCATTTTAGAATTACAGGAAGCTCGTGCACAGGGTGACCTTAGTGAAAATGCCGATTATGATGCTGCTCGTGACCATCAGGCACGTGTAGAAGCTAGAATTCGTGAGCTTGAAGCAATGATTGCCAATGCCGAAATCATTGAAGGCGATAAAGAAACAAGTAGTAAAACAGTAGGTTTAGGTTCTACCGTAACAATTAAAGATCTTTCTAGTGAGGAAGAGGAAACGTATACGATTGTTGGTTCTATAGAAGCTGATCCACTAAATGGAAAATTGTCCAATATTACCCCTTTAGCAGTTGCTTTGTTGGATAATAAGCTGGGTGATATTGTTGAGGTTTCTAATGTGGAAGAACCTTATAAGGTTAAAATCGTTAATTTGAAGTAATCGATGTATGAAAAAGCAGGTTTTCTGCTTTTTTTCTGCTATTTTAGTACTGCAAAAAAGATGATTCATTTATGTTTTATAAAAGAATTTAAGCGTATAGGAACGTTTTGATAATAATGCTATTTCTATATTATACTATTGAAAGATTGAGAATACCTGTTTTAGATATACGGGTATCTTTTTTATAATTTATTACGGAAAAAGCCTGTTTGTGTCGTATAGCTAAATGGAGGGATCTATATGAAAAAGACAGGTATCTTTTTTAGTGTTTTATTTTTCTTGTTTTATTATGAACGTTATGAAGTCATAGATGTTCGTAATTATCAAAGTGCTGTAAAAAGTGTGGAAGTGAAAGGTGAAGTACAGCATCCAGGTGTCTACCAATTAGAGCGTCATGCGAATGTGGAAAAAGCCATAAAAGCAAGTGGAGGATTAACCAAGCAAGCAGATATCAGTGGTTTAAATCTGACTATGGATATAGAACATCACGGTGTTCTTGTTGTACCCTCAAAACATAGGATCACAAAGATTTCCATCAACGCCGCAACGCTAGAAGAGTTGGACACTTTGCCGGGGATTGGTCCTTCGATTGCACAGCGTATCGTTGAATATCGAAAACAAATGCCTTTTCAGACTTTAGAGGATTTGAAACAGGTAAAGGGAATTGGGGATAAATTGTTTGATAAAATAAAGGAGCATATTTGTTTATGAAGGGCATATGGTTATGTATTGGCTGTATTGTCCTTATATTTAGCTGGCTGCCCGTATACAGCAGTTTCTTCTTTCTGGTGGGTGCTCTATGGTTTCTTCATAAACGATTTCATCGAGGAGAAATCATATGTCTGGTGTTTTGTTTGCTGGTATTTGTAAGAATTCAGCGTTTGTCTGATGTGCATGAAATTTCTTCTCGTATCGTGAAGATACAAGAAATCAAACAAGGATATATGATTGGGGCTAACAAAGAGGGAAGATTTTTACTATATGGATTGAAAAAGGTATCTTTTGATGATGTAGTAGAATTGCGTGGAACTTATGAGAAAATCGATAGTATACATAATTTGGGACAGTTTCATTTTGCGACATGGGCAAAACGTAAAGGAATGGTATATTGTATGAATGTAAAAAGTTATACTCTTATCAAAGAAGGGACTACGTTACGTCATCGATTATATGCCAATATTGAAACAAAAGATGTTGCGATTCAGCAATTTTTAAAAGCCATGCTGTATGGTATTCATGAAGAAGAAGTATCTTTTTTATTGCTATCCAGTGGTATGCATATTGCTTTTTTATCACGGTTTCTTACAAAGCGAATGGCACGCAAATGGGGATTTGCCAAAGCCCATAGGCTTACACTTCTTTTAATGATGGGGATGAGTTATCTTACTGTTTTATCTTCCTCTATCTTACGCGTAGTTTGCTTTTCGCTTATCTCTGGCCTTTTTACCAATTTTGATGAGAAAGATACGCTTGGTATATCAATGATTTTTACCATTTTGTTAGCGCCTTCTATGGCCTATGAGGTTGCTTTACTGATTCCTGTATGTTTTCGCCTGGTTTTTATGTTTCATGTCGCAAAGCGTAATAAAAAAATAGTTGGCATGTTGGTGCTTTTTCCAGCACAGATGTGGTTTTATCATACATGTGATCCGCTGCAAATGGCTCTGTTTTCCTTTCTGCGTAAAGTCTATGCTATTCTCTATGTACTGGCATGGCTGCTTATCCTACCGGCAACAGAATACCTGTTTTTGCTGATACAATGGATGTTAGCAGCATTGCGCCTAATACAGCAGATTTCTTATCCGTTGTATGGCAGTGTATCTATCCTTTGGTTAATTTTATGGTGTTTATCAGCAATGCGGTATATTTCCTATGTACATTGGAAGGATAGTCTTACCCTATGTTTGCTTCTTGTTATATTTTTTATACGTCCCTACCTTTCGCCGTTTGCTTCGGTTACGATGCTGGATGTTGGACAAGGCGATTGTACGCTTATTATTACTCCCTATCACAAAGAAGTTATCTTGATTGATGTTATGGGACATAAAAAGAAAAATATTCCAAAAGAGATTATTGTTCCGTATTTGCATGCCCAAGGGATTTATCATCTTGATAAGATCATTGTGACACATGCCGATATGGACCATAGTGGTGGTGTTGCACAGTTGCAAGAATTAATGCATGTTGATGAAATTATCGATCATAAACAGCTGGCAAAACAACAGGAAACACCATGGATGAAGTTTTTTCTTTTAGATTATGAGGGTGAAGATGAAAACGATAATAGTATTGTTACGATGCTGCGTCTGTATGATACCTCCTTTTTATTTATGGGTGATCTAGGTATAAAAGGCGAACAAAAATTATTGCAGCTATATCCTAAATTAGAGGCGGATGTCGTAAAGATAGGGCATCACGGCAGTAAGACTAGTTCTGCAACAGCTTTTTTACATCAAGTGCATCCAGCCCTTGCACTAATATCCAGTGGCCGACATAATTTTTATGGACATCCTCATCAAGAAGTGTTGGATGCTATGGAAAAAGAAGGTATCTTACCACTTATAAGTGCAAGACATGGTGGGGTTACAATAAAAATTTGTAAATATTTTCGTTTTTTCAAGACGGCTGAGCAGCAATTTGGTATAATATTACCTAGGTGATAAGCATGAATTATGTCTTGTATGGAGAAGAACAGTTTCGTTTGAAAAAAACATTGCAAACGATCATCAAAGAATATATAGCAGATGGCGATGAATTAAATACCGTTCAATACGATGCCTTGCAATGTGATCTGGAAACGATCCTAGAGGATGCTATGACGATTCCTTTTTTCTCTGCCTATAAGATTATTCTTGTTTATCATGCAAATTTTTTATCCGCTGCCAATGATACAGGAATTGATCCCAATGGATTAGAAAATTATGTGAAACAACCGATGGAAAGTACGGTGTTAATTCTGATTGGTGATTTCGCGAAATTAGATACACGCAAAAAAATCATTAAGCTGATTCAAAAAAATTGGAAGGTATTAGAATTTCGCAAGCTGGATGATCTCGGTAAGCAAAGTTGTGTGAAAGAGGAAATACAGCGCCGACAGTTGCATGTAGATGCACAGGCCATGCAAGAATTATTGAAACGATTACCACTGGATATGGAAACCATTCATTCTGCATTTGATAAATTGCAGCTTTATGGTGGTGATATCACGCAGGATGTGGTTGCTCATTTAGTAGCCAGACCGTTAGAAGAGGATGTTTTTGAGTTGGTCAATGCGGTGGTGGAGCAGGATGTTCGTAAAGCCTTTCGCATTTGGTGCGATTTGTGTGTCGTTAATACCGATGCCATTTATCTGATTGCCCTGTTAGCATCTCAATTTCGTTTTCTGTTTGAAGTAAAAACCTTGATGATGCAAGGGGAATCCAAAGATGGGATCAAAGATATATTACATGCACATCCATACCGTATAAAATTAGCTATGCAGAGTGTGCAGAATTTATCCGCTTCTTATCTGATGAGCATGTTGGCAAAGTTAGCAACACTGGATCAGAAATTAAAAGGCGGTTTACTGGATAAAAAAATGGGATTTGAAATGTTTTTATTAGAATTGCAAGGAGCTTAATATGAAGTCATTAAAAGAACTATATCGGATTGGTCCAGGACCATCCTCCTCACATACATTAGGACCACAGCGTGCCTGCCGTTTATTTCAGAAACGTTATCCTATGGCACATCATTATGAAGTTGAACTCTATGGTTCTTTATCCTTGACGGGAAAGGGACATTTAACAGATGCTATCATTATGGAAACGATGAAACCTAAAGCATGTTTGGTGTTTTTCAAGAATAAAAAAGATTTAAAGCATCCCAATACCATGCGCTTGATTGCTTTTGATGAAAAGAATCAGGAAATTGGGGATATGATTGTGTATTCAATTGGTGGTGGAGCAATTCGTGTTGAAGGAGAAACAAGTAATGAAGGAAAGGATGTTTATCCGCATCATTTTCTAAAAGATATTTTAGAATATTGTGAAGCCCATGCAATGGAATTATGGGAGTATGTCAATATGTTTGATCCCTTAGGTGATTATATGGATAAGATCATGGATCAGATGATCAAAACGGTTGATGGTGGTTTACAGAAAGAAGATGTCTTACCAGGCGATCTGCATTTAAAACGGATAGCAAAAGAATTAAAGGAACAGGCAGATGAATGCAAAAGTGCTGTGGAAAAAGAAAAATTATTGTTGTGTGCATATGCATATAGTGCCAGTGAGGAAAATGCTGGTGGCAGTATTACCGTTACGGCACCAACGCTAGGCAGCAGTGGTATCTTACCTTCTTTGGTATACTATTACCATAAAAATTTGGGGTATTCCCGTGAATGCATTCGTAATGGTTTGAAAATTGCTGGTTTATTCGGCAATTTAATTAAGGAAAATGCGACGATATCTGGTGCACAAGGAGGATGTCAGGCAGAAATTGGTGCTGCTGTTTCAATGGGGGCGGCTATGGTGGCATATTTTCGCGGAGGAAGCAGTTCCCAAATAGAATATGCGGCAGAAATCGGCATTGAACATCATCTTGGTTTAACCTGTGATCCTGTCGGCGGATATGTTATGATTCCTTGTATTGAACGTAATGCTGTAGGAGTTCTTAGAGCAATGGATGCAGCTATTTTAGCGCAAAGCATCTGTAATGTCAGAGAACATAAGGTCAGCTTTGATATGGTCGTAAACACCATGAATTATACTGGACGCAAGATTGCTTTAGAATTAAAGGAGACAAGTCTTGGCGGTTTAGCAAGCGTCGTACCGATTCGTTAAGAAAGGAAGTGCTTTAAGATGAAGTCACTGATTGTTTATTCCAGTGCTACTGGAAACACTCGAAAATTAGCAGAAGTATTTGCTAATGAAATCGAAGATGCAGAATTACTGAGTATTCAAGATGTCAAAGTATCCATGTTAAAAAACTTTGATATGCTTTATTTAGGTTATTGGGTGGATAAAGGTGATTTAGATGCAGCCAGCGCAAAGTTGGCAGAGCATGTGCAAAATGCTAAAATTGTCTTATTTGGCACATTAGGGGCTGCTGATAATTCCGAGTATTATACCATGGTCAAACGACGCATTGAAACGCATTTTCAAGATGCCAAACTGTATGGGCATTTCTTATGCCAGGGGAAAGTACAAGAATCTGTGATTGCACGTTATCGTCAAATGATAAAAGAACATCCCGATGATGTACATATGCAGGAACAGCTTAAAAATTATGAGAAGGGAAGAACTCATCCAGATGAAACGGATTTACAAAAAGCCCGCGATTTTGTCCGTTCCATCACCTAAAATTCCATATGAAGATGGCTTTTATGTGTATTTACTGCGTTGCTGTGATGAATCTTTGTATTGTGGATGGACAACCAATTTACGGAAACGCTTTTATGATCATGTTATGAAAAAAGGTGCAAAGTATACAAAAGCACATCGCCCATTGGAGTTGTATTATTTTGAATCCTGTGAGGATGCAGCCAGTGCTCGTAAACGAGAATATGCAATAAAACAGCTAAGCAGAAGGGAAAAATTAGCATTAAGAAATATTAAAAAAGAGGCTGTAACGAATAAGAAATAGCCTCACAAATAAAAATACGTCAAACTCATAA
>NZ_JAJCPX010000048.1:0-17682 GCF_020563125.1 Longicatena sp. 210702-DFI.1.196
CGGAACCGTACGTACGGTGGTGTGAGAGGGTGATTTATTTCACCCTACTCGATTTGTATGAGGAAGGGGGAAGAAGAAAAAAAGGGTTGTGATGAGAGATGATGTGGATGAAGATGAGCAGATGAAAGTAGTTACTTAAGAAAAATTAAGATTTATTCGTTTTAAGAAGAGAAACGAGATTCAATAGGAAGATGTTGCGGAAAATAAAAAAAGTCTCTTAAATCGCTTAAAAACATCGATTTAGGAGACTTTAGATAGAAATACCTAATGTAAATAAGCAAAAAAGAGAGAAACTCTCTTTTTTTGTTTTTTATACTCTACGAATTCCTGTAATACTCTGTCCGTAAGAAGCCCATTCACTGACACCACTTACAATAACACCCATACTAGGATTTGCTGCATGAACCATCTGTCCACCACCAATGTAAATAGACACATGAGATCCGCCATCCCAAACGATGACATCTCCATACTGCATGTTGTTGTAAGAAACCGCAGAACCCATACCAGCCTGGCCATAACCAGATCTAGGTACGCTTACTCCGACTTGATTGTATGCATAGTAAATTAAACCTGAACAGTCGAATCCAGCAGGACTAGCACCACCCCATACGTAGTTATAACCTACATAAGAAGATGCAATTGATGCAGCAGAACCATTACCGGCATGACCAGCAGGGTTCAAATTTGCATTGTTATTCTTTTTTGGAGCTGAATAAGAAGTAGACGCTGCTGTTTCATAAGTTGTTGTTTCAGCTTTCGCTTTCTTCTTAATTTTCTTAGCTACACCCTTCTTATCGAATTTGTAACCATCTTTTTTCGTATCTGTGTAGGCATTTCCATTCTTACTGAAAAGGTACTTCTTACCTTTAATGGTCTGCCAACCTTTTAAACGATAGCCATACTTGTTATAGTACTGAATCATATCGTTTTCATGTGTCCAACCGGATTTTAAAGTACCGTTAGACTGGAAGTTATACTTTTTACCATCAATCTTAGTTTCACTTGTTGCCAGAGAACCATCTTCTTTGAAGTAGACTTTTTTACCATTCAGCTTCATCCAACCTTTCTGGATGTTGCCGTTAGCATCAAAGTTATAAGTCTTACCATCAATTTTCTGTTCACCGGTAACTTTTACACCATACTGGTTATAGTATGTAGTGTTTTCATCTTGCCATCCAAGTAACAGTTTTCCGTTTTTCTGGAAAGCGTACTTGTGACCATCAATCACCACGTCACCACTTACTCGTTCACCGTTTGCGTTGAAATAATAAGTGCTTTCGTTGATTGTTTTCCATCCTGTAACAGCTCTACCTTCATCATTCAGGTAGTAGACAGCACCTGTTTCTTCAAACAGCCAAGCTGTTTTAACTTTTCCATCTACCATGTAGACGCCATCGTGCCATCCGTCTGTATTGGATGCTGCATATACTGTTGTAACAGCAGAGAGCGCTGTAGCAATTCCTAAGACAAGAGCAACTTTTTTTGTGTTCTTTTCGATAAAGTTCATGTTATCACCTCGACATCAACGTCCTCATTGTAACAAAGACTTTTTAATCGTGCAACCCGCATTTTTTGAAAATCTTACGTTTTTGTCACTTTACGACCCCATTTGAAATCCGCATTTAACCGATGAACAAAGGCTTAATGACATTTTTTAAAATTCTTAAAATTTTTTTTATTTTTTTTTAAATTTGCCTGTTTTTTATTGACTTTCGACAAAAAAGCCCTATTTATCAGCTATTGCGTAAAAACCAGTAGGTAGAGCCGTTACTGGAAGGTACTCCCGTAATCGGATTTACTTGTACTTCCATGATATCATCACTTGGTTGATACCAGATATTTTTCTGATTTTTATACAGTGTGTTGATTGTATCCTGAAAGATCTTTTTACTGTTTGCATAATATTGTTTTGCCAGCTTGCGATTATCATCAAAGCCACACCATACCCCGATGACATATTCCGGATTGTACCCCATGACCAAGGAATCCCAATCACTCGTTCCAGATTTCGCAGCCATTGTCACTTTCGGCTGATAGCCATACATACTTGGAAACGCATAGCCTTTATTGCGAATATCAAAAGTTGAAGTCAGCAATTGTGAGAGCAGTAAAGTTTCATTTCGCTGCAGCATGCGTTTAGGAGTTGTCTTATGTTCATATAAAACTTTATCATCGCTTGTTACAGATGAAATCATCGTTGGTTTAACATAAAGCCCTTCAGAAGCAAACGTCGTATAAATGCGCGACAGCTCCAGTAAATTCATATTCACAGTGCCTAAGGCTTCACTTGGATTTGGCTGTGATTGTTTAATGTCAAAATCCAATAGTGCTTGATGCAGGGTATCTTCACCTAAAAACAGATGAGTTTTAACGGCATAGATGTTGTCACTTAATGATATGGCATTGATCAATGAGATTTTTGCATTGGCATATTGATCATCATAATTGCTTGGGGCATAAGTTTCGTTGTTCGCAAGGCGAAAGGTTGTTTTCTGTGAAGTAAATTGTGTGGCTGGGGTAAAGCCCTGTTGTAAGGCACAGTAATATAACAGTGGTTTAATCGTGCTGGCAACTTGACGCGAAGACTGGCTGGCCCGGTTATATTGGGAAATGGTGTAATCCTTTCCTCCGGCAATTGCCAGGATATTACCAGTAAAGGGCTGAACGATGATACCTGCGGTTTCTAGTTCATCATTCATATCCATGTGAGCCCGTATGGATTTGTCTAAGGCCGCTTGTACATCTGGATCATAGTTTGTATGTACATGGATTTCTTGATCTAAGTCGATGGATAGTTCGTTGAGTTCTGCAATCACGGCATCAACGTAATATTCGTTCAGACCATTTTGACTATCTTTATGGTTTTGTGATAAGACCAGAGGTTCTTGGCGAGCTTGTGCTTCTTCAGCTTTTGTGATAACCCCATGTTCACGCATAAGTTTTAAAATGAGGTGTTGTCGCTTAATGGCATTCTCTTTGTGAAGGTATGGGGAATAAATACTGGGACCATTTGGAATACCTACTAGCATGGCCGTTTCCCCAACGCTTAAATCTTTCATATCGGAATCAAAGAAATAATGTGCAGCTGATTGTATGCCGTAAATGCCATGTCCAAAGTATGCCGTGTTTAAATAACCTTCTAAAATATCTTTTTTACTATATTGCATTTCTAGTCTTGTGGCATAGAAAAATTCTTGAATCTTGCGTGAAACCGTTTGTTCATTTGTCAGGAACAGATTTTTGGCATATTGTTGTGTGATCGTAGAACCCCCTTGCAGAATATCCCCATGTACCAGATTTGTTGATAAAGCTTTGATAATGCGAACTGGATCAAAACCGGCATGATAATAGAAGCGCTTATCTTCTACACTGATAAAGGCATCTTGTATGAATTCAGGAATATCGTCAATCGAAGTCCACTGCATATTTTTTTTAAAATTGGATTCATACATGACATTGCCATTGCAATCATAAATCGTGATATTTTTTCTTTGCTCATCCAGGGGCAATCTGTCTATGAAAGCATATGTGTATAACAAGATAAAAGCCGTAAGAATAAAAAAGATACTGCCAAAGATAATTCTGCGAAACCATTTCATAAGCGACACCTCTTTACGATATTAGTTTGAACATCTCCTTGTCTTTTAAACAAACTGATACAGAAAGACGTAGAACTATATATTCTATTAATAGAATATTATAAATATATATGTTGTTTCGTTTGTGCAGAAAAGTTATGCGTATAGAAGCAGGTAAAGCTTTTATATTTAAAAACAGGTTACATATGCAAAGGATGCATCTAATTTCTTTTTCTATAATCAATAAAAAGGATATATTCTAATAATGGAATATAGCGAAGAAGAATAGATTTGTCTAGAAAGAATTCACCACATGTGATATATAGGAATCAAAGCAACCGATATAACTGCATGACAGACATATATATTATAAGGAAGAGATTTTCTTATGCCCCTATATATTATAAGGAAGAGTTTTTGCTCTAAATTGCTCTATATAATATAAGGAAGACTTTTGCAAGAGAAGGTCCTATATATTATAAGGAAGAGAAATATGAAAAAAGGGCGTGCAAAAATAATCGCTATATAATATAAGGATAGGGAAAAGCCATAATAAAAAGTACTCAACTTGTATCCAAATGATGAAGATACCTCGTTTCAATTGGATAAATATGATAACGAAGTTTTGGAAAAGGTTAAAAAAATAAGATTTAATAAAACTTTCTACACTGCATATTATAAAAATAGAACATCCAATTATAGAATAATATTCCATGATTAGATTATCATGTTGAATAAAAAAGTAAGGGTAAGCACAAAATCATAAAAAAGTTTAAATTTCCATAAAAAAGGCTTGCACCTTAGCCTATTTCTGCTATAATGCTCATGATAAGTGGTGAAAGCATGAAAAAACACGTTACGTTAAAGCAGACACATCTGGGTACAAAGCAGAAAAACATTTTATTTAAAGGCTATTTAGAACTGTTGCCAGAGCAAGACAACATTTCTTTTCATTATATAGAGAGTGATCAAACAACCGTGGTGGAAGTGCGTGCAGAACAAGATAGTTTTTATCTAAAACGCAGTGGCGAAATGATAACTGAATTATGCTTTCGGGAGAATGAAAAAACAAGAGGAACGATCCGTTCGGAATATGGAACCATAGAACTTACATTATTTACGCATAAATATATTCAAAAGGATAATATTATCGCTGTAGAATATGATGTCATGGTGAATGGGGAAGTGAGCGACAGTTTTCGTTTCTTATGTACGATGAAGGAGGTTATGGCATGAATCAGATTGAAACAAACTTAAAGAAGGCGTTAGCAGATGCTGCTAAAAAAGCGTTTGATACAGAAGTGGAAATTGAAAAGATCGTAATTGAAATCCCTAAAGACAAAAGCCATGGTGATTATTCTACAAACCTGGCCATGCAACTGACAAGATTATTGAAAAACAATCCACGTGTCATTGCGGAAGCGTTGCAGCAAAACCTGGATATGGAAGCAGCTGCTATTGAACATTGCGAAATAGCCGGGCCGGGGTTTTTAAACTTCAAAATTAAAAATACATCTCTTGCACAGATTATTAAAACCGTATTGGCGCAAGGAGATAACTTTGGACATAACGAAACAGGAAATCATGAACGCGTAAATGTAGAATATGTTTCAGCGAACCCAACGGGTGATTTACACCTTGGTCATGCTCGTGGTGCTGCATGGGGTGACAGTATTACACGTTTAATGAAAGCAAGTGGTTATGATGTGACACGTGAGTATTATGTGAATGATGCCGGTAATCAGATTGTCAACTTGGGAAAATCGTTGCAGGCACGTTACCGTGAATACTTAGGTCTTCCATTTGTATTACCGGAAGATGGTTACCATGGCGAGGATGTTAGAAAGATTGCCGTTAAACTTGCGCAAACATATGGTCAGACGTATGCAGAAGAAAATGACGAAAATTTGAAGTTCTTTAAAGAAAAAGGCATCGCGTTTGAATTAGATAAGATTAAGTGCGATCTGGATAATTTCCGCGTTCATTTTGATGTTTGGAGCAGTGAACAAAAGATCAGAGATGATGGAAAAGTAGAAAAAGCCTTAGAAGTGTTGCATGAAAAAGGGCTGACCTATGAAGAAGAAGGTGCGCTTTGGTTTAAAACAACACAGTTTGGTGATGATAAAGATCGTGTTTTACGTAAAACTGACGGTTCTTATACATATCTGGTACCTGATATTGCATATCATAAGGATAAGTTAGACCGTGGTTTTGACTTACTTGTTGATTTGCTGGGGGCTGATCATCATGGCTATATCCCAAGATTAAAGGCTAGTATTCAGGCGTTAGGAAACGATCCTGAAAAATTGCAGGTAGATATCATCCAGATGGTTCGGCTTGTAGAAAACGGTGAAGAAGTGAAAATGAGTAAACGTTTAGGGAATGCGGTAACCATACGTGAACTCTGTGATGAGGTAGGCGTTGATGCTGTCCGTTATTTCTTTGTACAACGTGCCGTTGATACGCATCTGGATTTTGACCTTGGTCTGGCAAGAAAACAAAGCAATGACAATCCAGTATACTATGCACAGTATGCACATGCGAGAATATGCTCTATTTTACGTCAGGCACCTGATTTTAAGGAAGCAACAAACTATGATTTGCTGACGCATGAAAAAGAAATTTCATTGATGAAATATATCAATGAATTCACAAATGTCGTAAGTGATGCCGCTAAAACAAGAGCGCCACATAAAGTATGTAACTATATACAGAAACTGGCCCAGCATTTCCATAGTTTCTATAATGCATGTAAAGTTATTGACCCTGAGCATGAAGCGTTGTCCGCACAACGTCTGGCTCTTTTAAAAGCTACACGAATCACATTAAAAAATGCACTGTTTCTGATTGGTGTTGATGCCATTGAAAAAATGTAGGAGGAAAAGCGTTTACTATGAAAAAAGCAATGATTGATATAGCCTTCGATCTCATGAAAACTAAGAAAAAGGCTGTTACATTTTTAAAAATATGGGAGGAAGTCTGCCAGATTGCCGGTTTTACAAAACAACAAGAAGAGGATAATATCGCACAGTTCTACAGTGATTTGTCTCTTGACGATCGTTTTGTATGCGTAGGTGAAAACCGCTGGGATCTGCGTGAGCGTCACACATATCATGAAGTTGTTGTAGATACAGAAGAAATTCTGATTGACGAAGAAAGTGATGAAGAATTTGAACATGAAGCTGTGGCTGAGAAAACAGCGGATGAAGAATACTAAGCATGGGGTACCATGCTTTCTTTTGATATTATAGGCATTTTCAAAATTATATGGCAGAAAAGCTTTTCAAAAAGATAAAAATGAAGTAGAATAAGAGTGTAAAATTGACAAGGAGGAATTTAAAATGGCATTAGTTTCTGCAACAGAAATGCTTAACAAAGCACATGAAGGTCATTATGCTGTTGGTGCATTTAACATCAACAACATGGAATGGACGAAAGCAATCTTATTGGCAGCTGAGGAAGCAAAATCCCCAGTTATGTTAGGAGTATCTGAAGGTGCTGCTAAATACATGTGCGGATTTAAAACCGTAGTCGCTATGGTAAAAGAAATCCACGACAATTTGGGAATTACAGTTCCAGTTGCTCTGCACTTGGATCATGGTTCTTACGATGGTGCGAAAGCATGTATCGAAGCTGGTTTCACTTCAGTAATGTTTGATGGTTCTCATTATGCATTTGAAGAAAACTTAGAAAAATCAAAAGAAATGATCGAACTGGCTCATTCAAAAGGTTTATCTATTGAATGTGAAGTTGGTGGCATCGGTGGTGAAGAAGACGGTGTTACTTCCATGGGTGAATTAGCTGATCCTCAGGAATGTAAGACAATTGCTGAATTAGGCGTTGATTTCTTGGCTGCTGGTATCGGTAATATCCATGGTAAATATCCTGCAAATTGGGCTGGATTGAACTTTGAACGTCTGGGCGAAATCCAGAATGTTACAAATGGTAAGCCATTAGTATTACACGGTGGTTCAGGTATCCCTGCAGATCAGATCGCAAAAGCTATCTCTTTAGGTGTATCTAAGATTAACGTTAACACAGAATTACAGTTGGTTTTCGCAGCTGCAACTCGTGAATACATCGAAGCTGGTAAAGACACAGAAGGTAAAGGTTATGACCCTCGTAAATTGTTAAAACCAGGTGCTGATGCAATCAAAGCAAAAGTTATTGCTATGATGGAAGAATTTGGTTCTGCTGGTAAAGCTGAATAATATACAAATCAGAAAATGAAAAACACATCCTTTAAAGTGATGTGTTTTTATATGGTTGATTATGCAGATGGTAGATACTGTATAAGGGAAGATAACATAATAAGGCACCGCCAAAATTCAGAATGAAATCATCAATATCCATCGTACCGGTTAAGGTGAAAAACTGTGTTACTTCAACTGCGATTATGATACATGCTATACAGGGAAGATAACATCTAGCTTTCTTCATACATGGAAATAACTTTGGTAAAAAGAAGGAAAAAGGCATAAATGCAATGAAATTACCAAATAAATTGATAATAGCGATTTGATTGGAAATGGCTGGTATATCGAAAATAATCATCATCTGCTTAATGGTTTTAAAGGGCATAAGATTGGTTCCGTTTTCCCACTGTATCTGCAAGGCCGTTCCATAATTTCCATCCAACAGATTTACTTTATCGCGCGCAAAATCAGCTGAAAAAAATAACAAATAAGCCAATTGGAAGACATATACTAGAAACAGCAACATCCATATCTGATGTTGTGCATCATGGAGAATATCCTCGTTTTCATGAGTGTGGTAAAATATCCATGGGAGGATTCCCAACACGATGATAGAGCCAGTAATCATCAATATGGCATCGTTGGAAAAAGGTGTTTTAAACAAGAGCAGATATAAGGTATGAATCAGTCCGGCCGGTAAGATGCCGAACAGTAGAAAATCTATTATTTTTTGATGCTTTTGTACCATAAGAGTCCGCTCCTTTCATAGGACTTTATCATATAAGATTTTATGCGATGTTGCAAGATAAGAAACCTTAAACTTTTCTTAAAGCATATACAAATCATGAATCTGTAGTATAATATGCATGTGAGGTTTAAGATAATGAAATTATATACTTGTGAACAATGCCATGCCCCAATAAAACTAAGTATCCTAAAGGGGAATGTGCATATCGTCTGCCCATCTTGCCATCAGAAGTATCAATTGAATACGATGAGTGTTAAAAAATATATGCTCATACCATTCGTATCTGTGGCAATTGCTGTTAGTAGCAGTTTACAGCTCTTACAGGGGAAAACGATTGATGTTAAGTTTATTTATATATTAGGTGTTTCTTTCGTGAGTGCTGCACTCATGGAATGGCTATGTGTAAAAGCAGGTATCCTGCGTTATGAAAAAAGTGAAGAAATTGGGTGAAACTATGCAGAAAGTAAAGAAAAAAATAGGAACCTCAGTTCAGAAATATCGTTATATTGAAAAGAAAGATTTCGGTGACAGACTTCTTTCTTTTATGTTAGATGTGAGTGTAGCTTTATCTCCCATGATGTTATGGAATATTGTCATGCTTGCCGTCTTAGGAAGCTTAATGAGCTTTTCTGGTGTGAAAGTTGTGAATGTGATTGTCGGTGTCATGATGATCGGGTCCATTTTCTTTTTAAATACTATCATTTGTCGTAAAACAGGTGGACAGAGTCTGGGAATGTATTTATATGATTTTCAGCTTATCAGCATCAGTGGAAAGAAAGCGAATATTCGTCAGATGTATATGCGAGATCTTATTGGTTTTGCAATACCATTTGTAGTGTTGATGCTATTCACTAGTATTTTTGGTGTTATGGCATATTGGCTGTTAAATGGCATCGTGGTACTAGCGGACAAAAAACATCGCTCCTTAATTGATTTTCTGACACGTACCTGTGTGGTTAAAATCGTAGGTTCTACTTTTATAGCAGAGTCAGTAAAAGAAACGGTAAAACAACCATCGATTAGTGAAGCAGCTGCTCAGAAAACCGTTTCTATAAATAGCGTTGATTTGCATATTCATTCCAATTTCAGTATTGGTGCTGACTATAATATCGAAGAAATTTTTCAGAGCGCAAAACGTCAAGGACTTAAAACCATTTCGATCACAGATCTAAATACAACAAAATCAAATGCCATCGCTTTACGAATGAGTGAATTGTATGGAATACGTTATGTGAATGGTGTGGAAATTTTAGCCGATCTGCATGGGCATACAGTACATGTGCTTGGTTATTTTGTAGATTATCAAAATGAATTGTATAGAACGATTGAAAATGATGCTTTATTGGCGGAAAAACGTGCTAGTATACAGCGTGTGCGTCTATTTGAACAATATCTTGGAAAGCAAATCCATGTAGATGATTTGTTGGAAAATAACCGTTTTCAACAGATATCCGGTGAAATGATTGCACGTCATGTTTTAAATCATCCGCGTTTTCAAGACTGTGAGATAATAAAACCCTATTTATTAGGGAAAATGAAAAATCCTTATCACCAGTTAGCAACTGATTATTTTGCGCAAGGGAAACCATGTCATGTAAACGCAAAACATCCATCTTTACAGGACGTCTTAGATGTAATTTCCTTAAGTAATGGTATTGCCATCCTGGCAAATCCATATCCTTTATTTGAAAAAGATGAAAATCTCCTGATACTTGCATTACAGATGGGGATAGAAGGTTTGGAAGTATTCCGTCCAGATTATAAACGCAAAGAAATGGCAACGTTAATGCAATTGGCGAAAGATCGAAAATTGCTGATTACTTGTGGAAGTGATTTTTATAAAGAAGGTACGGGCAGAACAATTGGAGAGTGTCATTGTCCAAAAGAAGCAGAGCCACTCATCGATATGTTGCTTTACGCGAAAGAGTAAGAAGAGAGTAATCTCTTCTTTTTCATAAGATTTGTTTAGATGAGGCGATAGAAAGGAAAATCGAGGACTTTACATCTCATTATCAAAAAAGGAAGCTTTCAATATTCTTGTAAGGAGCAGTGCCATCTACATAAGCACACAGGTAAGGCTTTTATATCTTCATCTTTTTTCGTGATTTCGTTTTGAAAACCTTGCCAATGGGCAGAATATTCTATATAATGATAACTGATAGAAAGGTAAAGACAGGAAGAGTATTTTTATGAAAGCCTTACAGAGAGTGAATGGCTGGTGAAAATTCACAGGTGAAATAAAAAGAAGATGGCCCTGGAACCGTTTTTCTGAATAGTCAGGAAAAAACGTAGCATCGGCGTTAACGATGTTAAGGTGTACAGCAAGTACATAAATAAAGGTGGTACCACGAACTTTCGTCCTTTGGCGGAAGTTTTTCTTTTATAAGGAGGCGTATGTTATGTGTAAAGAATGTAAAAAAGGTAAATATTATATCACAACTGCAATTACGTATACATCCGGCAGACCACACATTGGGAATACATATGAAATTGTATTAACCGATGCCATTGCCAGATATAAACGTCAGCAAGGCTATGATGTGTTCTTCCAAACCGGAACGGATGAACATGGACAAAAGATTGAAGAAAAGGCAAAAGAAGCCGGTGTAACACCAAAGGAATTCGTAGATAAAGTTGCCGATATCGTACGTAAGAATTTTGATATGATGAATACTTCTTATGATTATTTTGTACGTACAACGGATGAAGGACATGAACGTCAAGTACAGAAAATCTTCAAAAAACTGTATGAACAAGGCGATATCTATAAAGGAAAATATGAAGGCATGTATTGTACTCCATGTGAATCTTTCTGGACCGAGAGTCAATTGATTGATGGAAAATGTCCGGATTGTGGCAGACCTGTACAAAAGGCAACAGAAGAAGCTTACTTCTTCAATTTGCAAAAATATGCACCTAAGCTAATCAAGCATATTGAGGAACATCCGGAATTCATTCAGCCAGAATCTCGTAAGAATGAAATGATCAATAACTTCTTAAAACCGGGATTACAGGATCTATGTGTTTCCCGTACATCTTTTAAATGGGGTATACCGGTAGACTTTGATCCAGATCATGTTGTGTATGTTTGGATTGATGCATTGAGTAACTATATCACTTCTCTGGGCTATGATGCTGATGGTAATCATGGCGAAAACTATAAGAAATATTGGCCGGCAGATGTGCATATCATAGGTAAGGATATTCTTCGTTTCCATACGATATATTGGCCAATCATGCTGATGGCCTTAGGGGAACCACTGCCAAAACAGGTGTTCGGTCATCCTTGGCTGTTGGTTGGCGATGGCAAGATGTCAAAATCAAAAGGCAATGCCATTTATGCGGATGAATTGGTCCACTATTTTGGTGTGGATGCGGTACGTTATTTCGTATTGCATGAGATGCCATTTGCACAGGATGGAACTATTACCTGGGATTTGATGGTAGAACGAATAAATTCTGATTTAGCAAATGTCTTGGGAAATCTGGTAAACCGTACGATTTCTATGCAGAATAAATATTTTAATGGTGTGATTTCTAATCCATTAGAACGCGAGGATATTGATAAGGAACTAATGGACTTAGCGTTGGATACACCAAAACGAGTAGCTAAGAAAATGGAAACATTGCATGTCGGTGATGCCATTGAAGAAATCTTTACTTTATTAAAGCGTTGCAATAAATATATTGATGAAACAACACCTTGGGTATTAGGTAAAGATGAAAGTAAGAAAGATCGCTTGGCAACTGTATTGTACAACCTATTGGAAAGCATTCGTATTGCCGCTGTCTTACTAAGCAGCTTTATGCCGGAAACTGCTGAAAAAATTCTGGATGAATTAAGTACATCAGAGCGTTCAGCTGAAAGTCTGGAAGAATTCGGTAATTTGGAATGTGGACATACAGTAGATGCGAAACCAGAAATTCTGTTTGCCCGTATCGATGTCAAAGAATTTATGGAAACCTTAGAAAAGGATAAAGCAAAAGAAGCAAAGGAAGCTGCTAAAGCAAGCAAAAAAGCAGAAAAGAAAGAAGCAATTGAACCTTCTGAAATCACTATTGATGATTTCACAAAGATTGAATTAAAGGTAGGTACGATTATTGCGGCCGAAAAACATCCGAAAGCGGATCGTTTGCTTGTTGAACAAATCGATTTGGGAACAGAAACACGTCAGATCGTCAGTGGTATCGCAAAAACATTTGAACCAAAAGATGTCATTGGTAAAAAAGTCGTTGTCGTCAGCAATCTGAAACCGGTGAAATTGCGTGGAGTAGAGAGTCAGGGTATGATTCTTTGCGCAAGCAATGATAAGGATTTAGATATTGTGACAATTTTAAAAGATTTGCCAAATGGAACGAAGGTGAGCTAATTGGATAGCAAGTATGTGATGTTGTCAATGGGAACGGATATCTTATTGATTTTTATCTCCATCTATTTTATTTATCATGGAGTACACACGGATCAAATCGTTTTTTCCGTTATAGCGGCTGTTTTATTGATTATCGCAGTGATTCGTCTGATTATCTTTGCAATTGCTTTTATGAAGCATGGAGATGAATAAGGCTATATGGATGTGAAACAAAAAACCGCATTGTATAGCGCTGCAGTTGTTTTGATGATAGCCGGTGGTGGCTTTCTCTTAAAAGGGCTGTCCTCTAGTAACATCGCATTTCTTTTGATTGGTAGTATTTTATTGGCTATGGGAATTGCCAGATATCTCATGGTGAAAAAACTTATGAAGGAGCATGAAGATTGATCGTCTTTGTGCTTCTTTTTTTATTATTTTTAATTGTTATGGAAAATCTTATTGTGATGTAGAAGGAACAATTATTTCTTACGATAATTTCAATATCTTAGTTTCGCCGTCAAAAAAAATTGATAATTTGTGAATTAGCTAAGTTCCGTTATCACTTTTCATCATCTGTTGTTAGTAAGAAATAGGCTTACAAATGATAATAGCTTAAAGGCGATTGAAGAGAAATATAAAAGAAATACATATCGATCCTTGACAGATATGAAAATATGGTATACTGTATTAGTGTACTAGATACAGTAATACAGTTGGAGGTGAGATGATGTTTCTCATAGATGTACAAAGTAAAACGCCAATATTTGAACAATTAAAAAAACAGATATTGGAATTTATCTCCATTCAGGTCTTGTCACCTAATGACAAGTTACCCTCTGTACGTTCGCTTGCATCACAATTAGGTGTAAATCCCAATACGGTTGCCAAGGCATATCAGGAATTGGAAACACAAGGCTATATTTATACCGTGAAAGGGAAAGGCTGCTTTATCTCAGATAATGATACAGACGCACAGATTCGCTTAGAAAAAATGAAGGAATTTAAAGATAAGGTAAAAGAAATGAAGAAATATCATATTGGGAAAGATGGTCTTTATCAGACAATCAATGAAGTTTATGAGGAGGAATATCATGATTGAAATAAAAGCGTTATCTAAAAATTTTGGTTCTCATATCGTGTTAACAGATGTAAATCTGAACATTCCGGATGGTAGTGTATTTGGTTTGATCGGGCCCAATGGTGCCGGAAAATCTACATTGCTGCGCATATTGTCAGGAATCGTGAAACCGGATGTCGGTGGGGTTTTGTATGATGGAAACAATGTATATGAAAACCCTGAAGTAAAACAAAATATCCTAATGATCAGTGATGATCCACATTATTTCTTCCATGCCAGCATAGCAGATATGAAAGAATTTTATAAAGTATGGTATCCGCAATTCAATGAACGTATTTATCATCAGTTTCTTTCAATCTTTAAATTAGATGAGAAAAAACCGATGGCAGATTTCTCCAAAGGTATGAAGCGACAAGCTTTTATTGCCATTGCGCTTGCGATTGCACCTAAATATTTATTTTTAGATGAAGCCTTTGATGGGTTAGATCCTATTATGCGTCTTACCTTTAAACGAGCTATCATGGAAATGATTGAAGAAAAAGAAATGACCGTGATTATCAGCTCACACAATTTACGAGAGATGGAGGATATTTGTGATAGCTTTGGTATTTTGGAAAATGGGAACATTTCTACCAGTGGTGATTTAGATACAACAAAGGATAATATCCATAAGATTCAACTGGCTTTCCCAAAAGAAAAAGAGAAAGAAGACTTTGCTCAGCTTGATCTGTTATCCATTCATATTCAATCCAAAGTCGTGAATCTTGTCGCAAAAGGCAATATTGATAAGATTCAGAATTATTTAAAAACCATGAATCCATTGATGATGGAAATACTGCCGGTGAATTTAGAAGAAATCTTTATTTATGAAATGGAGAGAAAGGGGTATGGTCTGTATGAATAAGCTCTTTAATCAACAATATTTCAAATATTTATATAAAAGTAATCGACGCCTGCTTATTCTGATCTGGGCAATCTTATTTATTTGTATCTGTTTCTTTACTACCATTTTCACGATAAATGATTTTACTGCTTACAGCGAAGTACAAACATTTGTCACTGCAATGAGTGGGTTCTGTGGTATTAGTATTTCGATGTTTGTGCCAATTTATTTCTTTCGCTTCCTTTATCGGAAACGCAGCTGTGATTTATATTTCGGCTTGCCGATTCGTAAAAAGGAATTATTCTCTACAACCTTTCTCTTTGGCTATCTGGCTATCCTGATCCCGATTGCAGTATACTTTTTATCAACTTCGATCATTGCCAGCCAATTCATGAATGTGTTATCCTCAACAATCTTAATGAACATCAAGGTCATGGGTTTCTTTGCTATCTTCATGTTATGTATACAAGCTATCATTTGCTTTTTGTGTATTCGATGTAACACGATGATGGATGCTTTATTTATTAGTGGAACTTATGTGATTTTACCTTTTATCTTATACATTTCGATGAACATCTTCTTAAAGGAACAGGTAAATGTCATCACACTAGGCTATGGGAACTATATAGAATATATCTTTAATACAGATACTATTTTAACGTTTCTAAGTCTTCCTTATGCGGCATTGCGAAATGTAGCTTACCTTTTTGATTATTCACCAGATTGGTTATCCATCTTTTATTGGATCATCCTCTGTGCGATTGCTCTTTATTTCGCCTATCACTATTTTATCAATCGAAAAGCTGAAGATAGTGAGCAGCGTACAACATTCTGGTTGGGCTATTCATTCATTATTCTTATCGTAACCTTCTGTATGATTCTAGCTGTCCAAACAGCGAGAGGTGTTTCTCTGCTTGTCGGGTTAACGATTATATTCTTTATGTATTTATTCCTTGTTTTCTTTTCAAAAAGGAAAATCGTCTTAAATATAAAAACGATTACTGTCTTTGTCGGTCTGCTTATTGGCAGTGCAGCATTTGGTCAGGCATTCCAATATACACATGGCTTTGGCGTAGTACAAGAATTACCACAGTTGGAAAAAGTAAGTTCGGTAAATATAGAAGTTGTAATGAGCCAAGAAATTAACCATAATAAAACGACTATAAATGGACTTTCCTTAGTAGGTAAGACAAAGAATGAAACGTTAAATAAAAGCATCTATGAGCTGCACAATGATGTGCTAGATGTCTGCACAGATAAGCATGAGGGTGGCTCAACACAAATTACCTTCCTATATACGTATCGTAACGGACGATATATGAGTCGAACTTATAGTATAGGAGATGCTGTAACAAAGGGAATCATCCTACCTAAATTTGATGAATATCATGAAGAGGCTAAGCAAGGTAAGATCAACGCATCCGTAGACTATACGTATACTGTTTCAAATGATGTGATAAATTATTAATGAATTCTGCCATAAGCCTTTCTTATGATGATTATGAAGAGGGGAATGGCTATAAAAATTTAATGTATTTTACCATCTTTTTCGCGAGAAACACTTGCGATTTGAAAAAAGTGTTGCTATAATGGTATAGCACTTACTTTGGACCCACCTGAGGTCTAAGGCGGAAGGAGAGTAAAATTATGAAAAAAGGAATTCACCCAGAATACCACCGTATCATGGTGAAATGTACTTCTTGTGGAGCTGAATTTGAAACAGGTTCAACAGCGAAAGAATTACGTGTTGATACTTGCTCAAACTGTCATCCATTCTTCACTGGTCGTCAGAGATTTGCTGCTGCCCAGGGACGTATCGAGAAGTTTAACAAGAAATACGGACTTAAATAAGAACACACATAAAAAAGAGGGTAACCTCTTTTTTTCTTTCATAGGGAAGCCTAGCCTTTCATAATTGAATGGTATTGAGGCAATTGTTTCCAATCAATAAGCAGATGTTACATATTGAAAAAGTATTTGGGAAATATGATAATTTCTTATGTTTATTTCTACCATTTCCCACATAAATTCGTTATAATAGATACTGTTGTAATGAGGTGAAAAGATATGTATCAACAATATCGTGAAGGGTGGCTGGAAGTCATCAGTGGCTGTATGTTTGCAGGAAAAACAGAAGAATTGATTCGTAGAATCAAGGTGTTGGAATATGCTAAGAAAAAAATAGCTGTTTTTAAACCGAAGATTGATAATCGTTATAGTGAGGAATGCGTTGTATCACATGCCGGAAGCAGTGTAAAAAGCTTTAACATCAGTAAGGCAAGAGAAATTTTTGATTACATAGATGACAGTTATGATGTAATTGCTATTGATGAAGTACAGTTTTTCGATGAAGAAATTGTGCAGATTTGTGACTATTTTGCTGATCGCGGCAAGCGTGTCATGGCGGCTGGATTAGATATGGATTTTCGCGGTGTTCCATTTAGTGTTATGCCGGAATTATTCACGCACGCGGAATTTGTTACGAAACTGACTGCTGTTTGTACAAAGTGTGGAGCACCTGCTACACGGACACAGCGTTTGGTAAATGGTAAGCCTGCAAGTTATGATGATCCTATTATCGTTGTGGGAGCCAGTGAACAATATGAGGCTAGATGTCGTCATTGTCATGAGGTAGAAGGACGACCTCAAATACATGTAGAAATGAAGAAATAAGAAAAGATGAGCGTTTGATTTATTAATTTGATAACGTTCATCTTTTTAAATGTCTTTGTCATTTGACTTTTTTTGTTTTAGATAATTCATGATAAGAAATTTACGTTTTTCACTTGTTTGTGTCGTATATAAAAAGGAAGGAGGTCTAACTAATGGCACATATTGAGTGTGGCG
>NZ_JAJCPX010000049.1:0-17519 GCF_020563125.1 Longicatena sp. 210702-DFI.1.196
ACAGTTTCTAGGTACTATGACATGTATACGCAGGGCGGTGTTACATATACGCCCTTTACGAGCGCCTAAAGGCGTTCCCTTTCTTCCTGTGTCTGTTCCGTTCTTAACGCTCACGAGCCTTGAGAGGCTCGTGGCTAAACGAAACAGCCCCAGTCAGAAACCCTATTTTTAGTCTGATAGTCCATGCTCATTCATGCTATCAAAGTGAAAACATCTCTTATATATGCTTACTCAAGTGTGTGATTGACCCTAGCGTGCTTAATCACTCTGTCTGATAAGATAATAACGCCACTAGAATTACTTGTCAAGAAGTTTCGATTGACTTTTCGATATATATTAAGTATGATATGCTTATAAATGACAATAAAAGCAACGAAAGGAGCGGTTATACTAAGTTATGGAGTATTATGAAAAGAAAATCAGTTTCTTAGGAGAAAACATACAAATCATAAGAAAACACAGGGGAATGAAACAACAGGAACTTGCCAATAAAATCGGTATCAATATGCAGAGCCTTTCCAAGATTGAACGAGGTGTGAATTATCCTACCTTTGATACATTGGAAAAGATAATGGACGTGCTGGGAGTAACACCGAATGAATTATTGTCGGGGGAATGGAAATATATTGACCACACCGAGCCATATATCATGGACGTTATCAAACGAGAACAGGATTTTAATGTTTCCTTAGATTATTTGTCTGAAAATGAATTTTTCAATGACGAAAAAGAATGTAGATTTTACATGGAAACTACATTGATTAGATACATTAGCAATTATCTTTCTAGTGAGGTAGTAGAGTTGGAAGAACTTATGGAAATCAAGCAGTTGATACAGCGTCAGAAATTGGAACGCATGATGAAAGTACATAAGGAAATGCGAGGGTTAGACCGATACAGAGAACAGCCCAAAGAGTATAAATATCACGACCCTTATGATGATTGGATATTCCGTCAGCTTGCAGATATAGACAACAGAAACAACATTCCCAACACTTCGCCACAATTAGATTTTAATGAAACGGACTATGAAGATTATCTAAAAGAGAAATGGAATAGAGGACTTTAATTTTCCTCTTGCATGAAAGATACAGCAAACAAAAAGCCCAATCAAGAGTGCAAAGCACCACCAATGGTGGTAAGGCTCTTTACAGGGTTCTTTCTTTTCTGTGGTGGGTAATCAAGCGAAAAATGAAGAAGTGTTTTGTCATGCTTTATATTTTTATCCCGACTTTGATAATTCAGATTGTGAAAATGATTAAATACAGAAAAGCTAAATAACACGATTTATATTAGCATCACTTTAATGATAAATTAGTTAGAGTGGTGCCTTATTTTTTTCTCTGTACAATCACTTAAATAGGTGCTATAGTAATGGGTAGATAGTATTCGAACAGAAACTATACCACATATTTTTTATTTTTAAACCATGAGGATTATATCAGTTTGAACGAGACCTCATCCATGCAGATTTTCATGATTGTCACTTCCCAGAAAGGAGTGATCGATATGAGAGCAGGATTTATCGGAGCGGGGAAAGTAGGATTTTCCCTTGGAAAATACCTGAAGGAAAACGGCGTAGAGATTACGGGTTACTTCAGCAAATCACCGGAATCAGCTAAATCAGCAGCAGATTTTACTAACACAAAACTATATAAGAGTATAGAGAATATCTTAAGTGACAGTGATACCCTGTTTATTACTGTGCCTGATGGACAGATAAGCAAAGTATGGGATTATATGAAGAATCTGGATATTAAAAATAAAAATATTTGTCATTGCAGCGGTTCGATTTCATCAACTGTTTTTTTTGATGGTGAAAACCTCGGTGCAAATATCTATTCGGTACATCCCCTATATGCAATAAGTGATAAGTGCGAATCATGGAAACACTTGAATAAGGCTTATTTTACTGTGGAGGGTTCGGCAGAGAATCTAGATGAGATTAAGAGTATCTTTGAGCGAGCAGGAAATAAGGTAATCGCAATGGGAGCGGAAAATAAATCTCTTTACCACTGCGGTGCAGTAGTTGTAAGCAATCTCGTAAACGGACTTTTTCAAGTGGGGGCTGAAATGCTTGTAAAATGCGGCTTTGATAAAAAAGATGCAAAGAAAGCCTTAGTGCCTTTGTTTACTGGAAATGCCGACACATTGGCAGAAAAAGGGGTTGCGGCTGCCCTCACAGGTCCTGTTGAGCGAAATGATTTGTCGACTATCACAAAACACATTGAAGCTATTAAGGCAGCATGGATAAACGAGTCTGAGGAAAAGGTGGGATATGAGATGATATATCTTTTGCTTTCAGAAAAGCTTCTCAGTATTGCACAGGAAAAACATTTAGACAGTGACTATTTGAAGATGACGGAGGTAATTAAAAATGAAAAACACAGTATCCACTTTTAAAGAACAGAAGGTTAAGGGCGATAAGATTACAATGCTGACAGCCTATGACTATTCGACAGCTAAATTGATGGATCAGTCAGGTATTAACGGTATTCTCGTTGGAGATTCTCTTGGCATGGTTATGCTCGGATACGAAAATACTTTGCCGGTAACAATGGAAGATATGATTCACCATACAAGAGCAGTTACAAGAGGTGCCAAAGATGCCTTAGTAGTTGGAGATATGCCGTTTATGTCATATCAAGTTTCAGTTGAAGAGGCCATGTATAACGCAGGAAGACTTATGAAAGAAGGAAGATGTCAAGCAGTAAAGCTAGAAGGTGGAGCCTCTGTTTGTCCACAGATTAAAGCTATTACAGCTGCTTCAATTCCTGTTATGGCACATATTGGACTTACACCTCAGTCAGTGAACGTTTTTGGAGGCTTTAAAGTTCAGGGAAAAAGTGAAGAGGGAGCAAAGAAACTCATTGAAGAGGCAAAAGCTGTTGAAGAAGCAGGAGCATTTGCGATTGTTTTGGAATGCGTACCTGCAAAATTAGCGGAAATTATTTCTGAAAGCATTAATATTCCTACAATAGGAATAGGTGCAGGATCTGGCTGCGATGGACAGATTCTCGTTTATCAGGACATGCTTGGAATGGTCTCTGACTTTACACCTAAATTCGTAAAACAATTCGCAAAGGTAGGAGATGTAATGAAAGAAGCCTTTGCTGCATATATAGAAGAAACTAAACAGGGAAGCTTTCCAGCACCTGAACACACATTTAAAATTTCAGAAGATGTAATTAACAAGTTATATTAGGAGATAGAACGATGAAAATAGTAAAAACCGTAGATGAAGTGAGAGTTATAGTCAAAGAATGGAAGAAAGAAGGTCTTACAGTAGGTCTTGTTCCTACTATGGGATTTTTGCACGAAGGACATAAGAGTTTAATTACAAGGGCTGTTTCAGAAAACGATAGAGTTGTTGTCAGTGATTTTGTAAATCCGACTCAATTTGGAGTAGGGGAAGATTTGGAAAGCTATCCGAGGGATTTGGAAAGGGATACTATGCTATGTGAGGAGGCAGGTGCTAATTTAATATTTAATCCTGAGCCGGAAAATATGTATTTTGACGATTTTTCAACATATGTAAACATAGAAAGTCTTTCAGAGGAACTTTGTGGAAAATCACGACCAATACATTTCAGGGGTGTAGGCACAGTAGTATCTAAACTTTTTAATATTGTAAATCCCGACAGAGCTTACTTTGGTCAAAAGGATGCACAGCAGCTTGCGATTATAAAAAGAATGGTTAGAGATTTGAACTTTGATATCGAAATTGTGGGCTGCCCTATAGTTAGAGAAGAGGATGGTCTTGCAAAGAGTTCAAGAAATACATATCTAAGCAAAGATGAGAGAAAGGCGGCACTAATTTTAAGCAAAGCAGTTAAGCTCGGAGAAGATATGGCAAAAGCAGGAGAAAAAGATACAGATAAAATTGTATCAGAAATGATTAAGCTTATTGAAACTGAGCCTATGGCGAAAATAGATTATGTTCAGGCTGTAGACGCTGTTTCAGTTAAACCGGTCAAGGAGATGACAGCACCAGTACTAGTTGCCATGGCAGTTTATATCGGCAAAACCAGATTGATTGACAACTTTATTTACGAAGGTTAAACGGGGGTTAAATATGACATTTGAAATGTTAAAGGGGAAGATACACAGAGCTACAGTAGTTCAAGCAGAACTTGATTATGTAGGAAGCATCACTGTAGACGAAGACTTACTTGACAGTGCCGGAATTTTGGAGTATGAAAAGGTAAGTATCGTAGATATAAATAATGGGAACAGATTTGAGACATACACAATTGCAGGAGAAAGAGGCAGCGGAATGATATGTCTCAATGGAGCTGCTGCAAGATGTGTTCAGACAGGTGATAAGATAATCATAATGTGCTATGCACAGATGACTCCAGAAGAGGTAAAGAAAAATCCACCTAAAGTAGTATTTGTAGATGAGGATAACAAAATATCAAGAGTCGCAAGATACGAAAAACATGGTAAGCTATAAGACATGTAATTTGCAAATAAAAAAGGGCATTTCGGTAATTAAAAAATGTAAAAGGTGAAGAATATGTCATCTGCCCTCGTTGTGAGCAAGAAGTTTATAAAGAAGTAATAATTTATCCATTTTGTAACTTTGGCATAATGGCATGGCTTGAAGGAGAAAATGATGAAAATAGCAAACCAGTGAAAGATAAATCTAAGTAAAATCTCAGCTTAACAATTTAATATCTATATTTACAAAGCAGTTGGTCTTATGATTGACTGCTTTTAAAAAAGACACCGTTTAGGTGTGAGGTCTTTTTAGTGTTATTTATAGTCATATCAAGGCTCGTTTAATTATGGTAAATTCGTGGTAAAATGAGTGCTTTTCTATACTTCAAAATATTTGAAAGTATAGTGTTTATACGGATAATCAAAAATTAGATATAAAATTTCAACTTAAACAATTAACGAAAAAGATTTTTCATAAGGACACAAATGGCTTAAAGGAATTTATGAAAAAACACGCTGAGTTATTAACTTCTAATATTATCAGTGCTATTGTCTCTCAATATTTCATACAATTTCTTTCATCTTTATAAGGTATCTTATAATGTATCTTGAAGGTATACAGGAAGTATTCAGAAGTAAAAAGTCATTTGTCATTCCTCATATCATGCCTATCCTAAACGTCATCGCCTGAACGTCAGATTCTAAACAACAGGTTCTTAACAACAAATTCTAAACAACAAATTCTAAACGACCAGTTCTAAACAACAAATTCTAAATAGAAAAGCTCTCCTTTCTGTGAGAGCTTTTCATGTTATTATTTGAAATTACGCAAACGTAACGCATTTGATACGACTGATACCGAACTAAATGCCATCGCTGCACCGGCAAATACTGGTGATAGCAGTATACCAAAGAACGGATACAAAATACCTGCGGCAATCGGAATACCAATGCTGTTATAGAAGAATGCCCAAAATAGATTTTGCTTGATATTGCGGATAACCGCTTTGGATAAGCGAATCGCTGTTGCGACATCCTCAATACTATCTTTCATCAAAACGATATCGGCACTTTCAACAGCTACATCACTGCCGCTTCCTATCGCAATACCAACTTCACTTTGCGTTAAAGCAACAGCATCATTGATTCCATCGCCAACCATCGCAAGCGTATGGCCTGCCTTTTGTAATCGTTCGACTTCCTTTCCTTTTTCATCCGGTAATACCTGTGCAATCACATGGGTAATGCCTGCTGAAGAAGCAATGGCCTGCGCTGTGATTTCATTATCTCCGGTTAGCATATACACATCTATATGAGCGTCCTGCAATTGTTTGACGACTGCTTTCACTTCCGGTTTGATCTTATCGGCAATGGCAATAATCCCTTGTACCTCTTCATTCCTTGCGACCCAAACGACGGTTTTACCACTTTGCAGATACGTCTGTTCCTGTGCTTCATAAACGGCGGTCGCAATCTGCATTTCCTGCATGAATTTACGACTTCCTACCAATAATCTGCCATCATCCATCTCTGTGCTTAAGCCTAAACCGTTATGTGTTTGTACATGGGATAAGGTTTCATAGGATAGCTGCAATTCTTCTGCCTTTGTTAAGATGGCAGTAGCAAGGGGATGCTTAGAGCCTTGTTCCAGCATAGCCGCAAATGTTAATACCTTATGTTCATCCTGTTGTGTCGCAACATCTGTTACTACCGGTTTCCCTATGGTAAGAGTTCCTGTCTTATCAAAGACAATGGTATCAATCGTGCTTGCTGTTTCCAAAGCTTCTCCGCTTTTAATAAAGATACCTAACTGAGCGGCTTTGCCTGTACCTACCATAATGGCGGTTGGGGTTGCCAAACCTAATGCACATGGACAAGCTATTACCAACACACTCACGAAAATAGTTAAAGCAAAGGCGAAATCTTGCGTCACCATGTACCAGATAATAGCAGCCACTATTGCGATGCTCATGACCGTTGGGACAAAGAATAAAGAAATACGATCGGCAATACGGGCAATAGGTGCCTTTTTCCCTTGGGCTTCTTCAACCATATGAATGATCTTTGCTAATGTGGTATCTTCTTGTGTAGCACTACAACGCATTAAAATACGTCCATCTAAATCAATGGTTCCCTGCTGCAGCTTATCACCTACTGTTTTCTTAACCGGCATGCTTTCTCCGGTAAGCATGCTTTCATCAACGTTAGCACTACCTTCCAACAAGATGCCATCCACTGCCATATGTTCTCCCGGTTTTACGACCAAGGTATCCCCGACACTAACTTCTTCAATCTGAATGAGGATTTCTTTACCTTCTCGCCAAAGCGTAGCCGTCTGTGGGCGAAGTTGCAACAATGCCTGAATAGCACCGGTGGATTTCTTCTTGGATATGCTTTCCAAATGCTTGCCAAACTGCACCAATGCCACAACAACACCGGCACCTTCAAAATACAAAGCATGGACGGCATGGACATTGCCTTGATAAATTTGCATAAGAGATACCAAAGAATAAAGATATGCACTTCCGGTACCAATCGCTACCAGTGTATCCATATTCGGTGCCTTATGCAGCAACGCCTTGATCCCTCTGGTAAAGAAATGATGTCCACTGATCAAGATGATCGTTGCTAACACAAATTGGATACCTGCGAAATTAAAAGGATGCGTCTTATAAGAAATAATGTTTGGCAAAGGCAATTCAATACTTCCCAACATATGGGACATACCGATATATAAGAGGAAAAAAGCCAAGACCAGTGTACCGTAAACATGTAACTTTTCATAAGAGCGTTTTTCTTTTTCGATTGTTTTTTCCACATGTAAGTGACCTTTAAAACCGGCTTTTTGAATCGCTTCTAGAATTTCACTGAGTTTAATACGCTTTTTATCATAACGAACTTCCGCTTGATTCATCACAAGATTCACATCCGCCTGTAAGATACCATCTTTTTTACGCAACACTCGCTCAATACTGGCACTGCAAGCCGCACAGCTCATGCCTTCGATATCCAACACTACCTGCTCTTCTTCGTTTTCCTCTTCCAAAATAAAACCGGCCTTTTCCAAAGCTTCTTTCCAAGCCTTAAAGTTTTTTTCATGATACGTTATCGTCACATTGTTCATGATGAGATTTACACTGGCATCTTCTACCTCATCGAATCGTTTTAAGATGCGTTCTACGGATGCACTGCAGGCTGCACAGCTCATACCTTTTACTGTCCATGTCTGCATTTGCGCATCACTTTTTTCCAGCAATTGATACCCACCTTTTTCCACAGCTTTCTGCATATCCGCAAAAGCCGGCAAATCCTCACCTTCAACAACGACTTCTTCTAGTACAAGATTTACCTGCGCACTGGTTACGCCATCCATTCTTTTTAATATTCGTTCAACAGCTGACGCACAAGCCGAGCAGCTCATACCGCCAATCTGATAAGTCTTTTTCATAGTATACCTCCTAGCAACATCCACTTTTTAACAGCATCACATGGGCTATTTCAAAAGAATAGCTAAAACATCCTCAATTTCCTGAAGTTTTTCATCAGAATCACCTGTTGCAATCGCTGTTTTTACACATGTGTGCAAATGCCCACTTAGTATATGCAGATTTGCTTTCTTTAACAGTGACTGACTGGCCATGATTTGATTTGAAATGTCGATACAATAGCGTTCATCCTCAATCATACGGATGATGCCATCGATCTGTCCTCTGGCTGTTTTTAGATTCTGTAATGCTTTTTTTCTTTCCGGTGTCATAAAGTTACCTCCCCCCAGGGGTGCTGGGTTCATGCTTATTATAAAAGAGGGGAATTGATAAGTCAACGCTAATGCCTACTGCCCTTTCAACATGCAGGTGGTACTCTTACAAATAGGTATATTCATAAGGGTAATAACTTTTAAAGCCTTATTTTATCACCTTATCATTAGGTAAAGAAGTTTATTTTCTTGTAAGTTTATCCATATCAAGTTATACTATTCGTACTGGAAAGTATTTATGAGGGAATAAGTATGTGTGCTGAATTTATAAATTTGACAATGGAGAATCTAGCTGATGAACATTTATGCTGCATCATTCGCAGTAAGAAAAAACATCCCGGTGTTGAAGCAAAACGTCTTTGGTTACAACAACGTTTAAAGGAAGGTCATACCTTTCGTAAACTTAATAAAAAAGCAACTGTCTTTATTGAATATGCTCCATTAGCATCTGCCTGGGTGCCTATTTGCGGTGAGAACTATATGTATATTTATTGCTTATGGGTAGAAAGTAAAGAAAAAGGCAATGGCTATGGTAAGGCCTTATTAGAGTATTGCATTCAGGATGCTAAAGCGAAAGGAAAATCCGGTATCTGTATGCTTGGAGCAACTAAGCAAAAAGCTTGGCTATCAGATCAAAGTTTTGCCAAGAAATATGGTTTCCAGATTGTCGATACTGCCCATGCATATGAATTGCTGGCTCTCTCCTTTGATGGAACGTTTCCTCACTTTAATGAGACCGCTAAGAAACAGCAGATTGAAAATACCGTATTAACAATATATTATGATATGCAATGCCCTTTTATCTATCAAAAAATTGAAAAGTTGCAACAATATTGTGAAGAACATGCCATACCTGCAACCTTTCTGAAAGTGGATTCCTTACAAGAAGCTAAGCAGCTTCCTTGCGTATTTAATAATTTTGCCGTTTTTTATAAAGGACAATTTCAAACAGTGAATTTATTAGATGTAGCTACTCTGGAAAAAATCTTGAAAAAGTGATCTGCCCCCTGTCAAGTAGACAGGTGAAATAAATAAAATCAGTAATTGATGACTTGTCGTAAAGATAGGTCATCTTTTTCTATAATGTCTTAAATGAACAATATCCAATAGAAGTAAATCAACGCATTTAACTTTATTCACTGTTGATAACGCTGCTGTCCTTACTTCTTTTGGTGTTTGCTCACAATGTCTTCCTTGTGGTCTCTCATATTATAAAATGATTCGTTTCACACGTTTCTTGTTGTATTTCTAATGGTTGAATCTATTGATTCACCTTGTCATTCATAAAGTGACACCCATCTATATAAATCATTTCCAGATTTATACAATTTCAGATTATAACCTATCTGGCTTTTTCCACGTTTATCACTCTTGTAATCCTGCACTGCTTCAACTTTCTGTTCTATTGTGTATTTGCTTTTCCTTCCCATAAGAAAAGATCCCTCCTTTCATAAACTACGTTTTATTTATTTCCGTTGTTTACTTTAGAGGGATCATATCAACTTATTGAAACTGTTTTTTCTTACTTTTTTATAATGAAATTGCGGTTTCTAGGGCAACTTCCATCATCGCATGAAAGGATGTTTGTCGCTGTTCAGCTGTAGTAACGGCACTTGTGACTAAAGAATCACTGATAGTTAATAAACAAGCCGCTTTTTTACCCAGCACTTTAGCATTATGGAACAAGGCGAAACTTTCCATTTCTACACAGACACAACCATGTTTTTCATAGAATTCTTTATGTCCATCTACATTTTCCTCATGATAGAAAACATCACTGGAATGAATTCTTGCCTCAACTAATTGCTGATCCAATTTTTCTGCTGCTTTACGAATGGCTGCATTCAATTCTTCGCTTGGATACTGTATATCGCCATCAACATCTGCCTGTGCTTTCGCAAAAGTTGACTCACTCCAAGCACCGTCTGCCAGAACTAAGTCAAATAGATCAAGTTTGTCTGTATATGCTCCGGCACTTCCGATACGAATAATTGCCTCAACTCCATAAAACTTAAATAATTCATAGGAATAGATTCCAATACTAGGCATTCCCATGCCACTTCCCATAACCGAAACTCGTACACCTTTATAAGTGCCCGTATAGCCAAACATATTACGAACCGTATTGAACTGTACGGGATTTTCCAAATAAGTTTCGGCAATAAATTTCGCCCGCAATGGATCTCCAGGCATTAATACTACCTTTGCAATATCACCGGCATTTGCCGCATTATGTGGTGTTGACATAACTATATCCTCCTTATGATTACCAGTATTAGTATACCATATCTAATTTCGATATCCTAATGATTTCATATATCATTTTTTATGAAAATGCCTACCTATTTCTATTTTATTCAATTGTATCACAAGGCAGAAATTCTGTACTGATAAACGCTTTTGCTAACTACCTTTTTAGCAAGTCTTCATCACTTTTTTCATGATCTTTTGGTTGAATACTCGCGTATTATTTTTTTATTTTATTATCTGATCATCTGAACGTTTTCTTACATTTTCTTAAATACCATACGCTAGATTAGATTTATACGTTATAATGATTACATAAAACAACAAGAGGTGTCTTATGAAAAAGTTAATTCCTATCATTTTAAGTATCGTAACAGCATTCAGCTTGTTAATGCCTGTGCAAGCCAAAAAAGATGATTCTGCGTTGCCAGATGATAACAAGATTCGCTTGGTCAATGTTACAGAAGACGGCCATTATGAAATCATCAAAGAAAATGATTCCTATGCTGCTGCTAAGGTTTCTCATACCCTTTTACAGCATCAATATGAAAATCTAGGCATAGCAAAAGGACAAACCTTTTTATCGATAGAAAATGGCGTAGTTGAATTTAAAAAAGCACAAGATTGCAGTGTCAATATTACCTATACAAATGCAGCGAATCAAGAGGAAGGTTATACCAATGGGTGTTATGGTGCCGATGGAGCCTTTTTAGAATATAACGATGGCAATGGTATGGTGAAATTTCAATTGTCAGGTGTCATCGGATCTACTTCCATTGAAAATGTGACAATCCATCCCCTTACTACTCTTCCAAATGTTTCACACTTTGAGGTGCATAATGGTATCTTGTTGCATTATTTGAAAAGTGATATTGCCAGTAAGGGCTATGATAATGTTTTGCATTTAGGTCAAGCCCCTTCTTACCTTAAAGAAAAGACAATTTACTATAGCTATGACAGTCATTATTTTTATAAAAGCTTTTCTGCCATGATCACAGATGTGCGCAAAAGTATCCATACACAAGCAGTAAACGCAAAACAGCCATATTATAATTATTATCAATATGTCAATCATCGTTCGACAACCGCTTATTCCTATGAAGATGTTCATGCTTATTTGCAAAACACTCGTCTCTTAAAACAATCTATCACCAAATTTGAAGGTACTTATCTGCATGACATTCTCACTCAGTCTATGATCGTACAAGGGGAAAAAGGGTTTTTTCAATACCAAAATCAGTTTGGCGCAAATGCCCTTATGATGCTTTCCTTAGCCTTAAACGAAAGTGCCAGCGGACGCAGCGCCTTATCTTATAATCGCAACAATTTGTTTGGTCATGCGGCCTATGATTCTGATGTAGAAAAAAATGCCTCACGCTACTTACGCGTAAGTGACAGTATTTACGCTCATGCAGCCCATTACATATCATCCTCTTATTTAAATCCGAACCAATTTCAATACCATGGCGGTCATTTCGGAAACAAAGCGGGCGGTATGAATGTTTCTTATGCTAGCGATCCTTACTGGGGTGAAAAAGCGGCACAATACTATTATGACATTGATCATGCCTTACAAGATAAAGACTTAAATCAGTATGCGATTGGTATTACCGGCACTAAAAAAGTTAATGTCAGAAAAGATCCTAAAGAAGCTGCGAAGACATTATATGCTATTCCCAAAGGCACGCAAGCCAGTTTGCTTCTCTTGGATAAACAAACAGAAGGAAATGCTGTCTGGTATCTTGTACAAACCGATGTACCTTTGACAAATGATCGAAATGTTTCCGCAAATCCAACATATAACTATCGTAAAAGTTATGGGTATGTAAAAGCCAGTGAACTTTCTTTTATCACAAATGAAAAGCATCTAAATGAAAAAAACTATGTCGATGTCAGTTTTGATGCCAATGGAGGCACTTTCTATCCAGGTTCACATACTATCACTATGCAAATAGAGAGTGGTAAAATTCCGATTATCTTAGAACCTGAGAAGAAGAATGCCTTATTTATCGGTTGGGACAAAGAAATTAAAAAAGCTGAAAAAGACATTGTTTATAAAGCAAATTATCGATCTGTAAAAAACATCGCCTTTATTGAAAGACCGAAGCAAACTTACCAACAGCATGATTACCTGGATGTATCAAAAGGAAAGATTCAAGTAAGCTTCGAAGATGGTTCTACACAAGAACGCTCATTGACCACCGATATGGTGAGTGGCTATGATCCTACTACGCTTGGCACGCAGACATTAACAATACGTTATGCGGGAAAAACCTTATCCTATGAAATTCATGTAAAAAAGCAAAGTGAAAGCACCGGATCTAAGCTGCAAGAAAAAGCAGCATATATCATTAAAACCTATAGTGATAAGGTAGGGTTAACGGATGATGCCTTAACTGAACTAGAAAAATTTCAAAATGATGTTTTGCAGGAAAGCAACAACCCCTTAGATGATGATGTATTACGTGCCGTGGATCGCATTTTGCAACCAAATTTAAAGCCACGTCTCAGTGTGCTCATTCATGATGATACCTATGATTTACAAATATCAGGCCTTAGTTTAGCAATGCAGAAAAAGACATCGTTCCTAAATGCATGGATGCCGAAAACAGTCGTTGTGAATGTACATGATTCCATCGACAATGAGGAAGAAACATTGTTTAAAAAAGTCGCAGAAGCAAATTATGTTACCTATGAAGCAGGCTTTACCATAGATGGAAAAGAGGATATGTCCGGTTATGATCCTGAAACCCAAGTTTTGTATTCGATAAAGAAACCTAAAAATAGTAAGGGGAAATTATATCGCATCTTAACTGTGGATGGTGAAAACATACGCCAGTTACCCACGACACAATCCGATACTCGCATTCTTTTCCAGGCAAAGAAAGGTAGTTTTGCGATCGTATCGATCCAAGGTGCAGCGCCTAAAGGAAGTATGGATTTTACCGAAGTCGCTACCATCAAAGGAAATGGAAAAAACTATATCACAACATACATTCTGATACCTTTTGCTGTCATCTTCTTGATCTTAATACTTGTGATTGTCCTTCTACTCATTCGCAGAAAAAACAAAATAGCTTATCGAAAAAAGAAAAGAGCGATATATAAAAATCAATAAAATCATCAGATGCATCTGAAAAAACAATTTGCAGAAACTTGTGAATTGTTTTTTTTCGTACTACAATACTAACTAGAGGTGATGATATGAAACGAAATCAGATAGATAGCGCATATACATGGGATCTTTCCAGTATGTTTGCTTCACAAGAGGCATTTAACACATGTTATCAGGAATGTGAATCCTTAGTCAATGCACTGACAAAACAAAAAGGTCATATAGCGGATACAAAAGAAAGCTTTTGTGATTTTTTTGATCAACAAGAAGAATTATCCCGAAAACTGAATAATCTTATCAGCTATGCCCGTATGTATACAGATGTAGATCCTGATGAAGAAACAGCACAACAAAATCTTTCCAAAGCATATGTTCTTTATCAAAAAACGGTGGTCGCACTAAACTTTGTGGACTTAGAAGTCATGAAAGAGAAAGAAAGTATTGAAAAGTATTTAGCAGAGGATGCATGCAATGCATATCGTTATCCAATGCAAGAAATCTTTCGTCGCATGCCTCATCAATTGGATGAAGAAAAAGAAGTGATGATGGCACAAATGCAGGATATTTTACGTGTACCAGAATCCACCTATGAAAGTTTCCGGCTAGAATTTGAACCAGTGATGGTAGATGGAAAACCGGTTTTTCTAAATGGTGGTAACTACCATCAATTCTTACTAAATCCCGATGAAAAGGTACGTAAAGAAGCATTTGAACATTACTTTCAAGAATATAAACGATATCAAAATGTCTTTCTGAATCTATTAAGCGGACATATCAAAGGAAAAGCTTTTGAAGCACGCTTACGGAACTTTCCTTCTACCTTAGAAGCAAGTCTGTTTGAAGATGGTGTAGAAAAAGCGCTGTTTGATTTGGTAGTACGAATGGGTAATGAGACGTATCGGCCTTATGCCCATGAATATTTTAAGTTACGTAAAGAAATCTTAGGATTACAACAACAGCATGTTTATGATATTGCCCTTCCTTTAGTAAAATCTGTAGATATCACATATACGGTGGATGACTGCTTTGCCATTTTAAAAAAAGCATTGGCTCCTTTAGGTGAGGATTATATCGCTATGCTTGATGTAGCTAGAGAAGAACGCTGGATTGATTTTATGCCACATGAAAAGAAGCGCTCTGGTGCTTATTCTGCAGGTACGTATGATTCCAAGCCTTTTATTCTAACAAACTTTACAGGAGAATATGATTCCCTTAGTACACTGGCACATGAATTCGGACATTCTATGCATTCTTATTATTCCCATAAGCATAATCGCGCAATGTTAGCAGAATATCGTATTTTTGTTGCCGAGGTTGCTTCTACAGTCAATGAACTATTATTAAATGACTATTTATTAAAGCATTCTGATAATAATGACCATAAGGCTTATTTATTAAGCAATCTATTGAATCAGATGATTGGCACGATGTATCGTCAAACCATGTATGCTACTTTTGAATATCAGTTATATGAAGCCATTGAAAAAGGAGAAGCACTGTCCTCAAAAGATGTATGTGATCTGTATGAGCAGCTTAATAAAGACTATTTTGGTGACAGTGTCATTGTGGATGATTTACAGCGTTACGGCTGTTATCATGTTCCTCATTTCTATTATAACTTCTATGTGTACAAATACACTTTAGGCATGTCGGTTGCCATTAGCTTTGCCAAGAAAATCTTAAATGGTGAAGTTGATGCCTATCGCGAGTTCCTTACAAAAGGCGGCAGTGAAGCGCCTTTAGATGAATTGATGCATGCCGGTGTAGATCCTCGCCAAACGCAGGTTTATGAAGATGCCTTCGGTTACTTTAAAGAAATCCTTGATCAGTTTCGCTCTTGCGTTACCCATGAAACTTCACAAAAAAGGTAGGTAGTTCATTTCCATGAGCTACCCACCTTTTTAATAAGAGAATTTATCATAATATTCCATATCTTCTAACATGGAAATATCTTCTATTGGATTTTCATCCAACCGCAATTCATATAAATTTTTTAAATTCTTTAATGGTGTCAGATCTGTAACATAGTTTGCTTTTAATGTTAGAGAACTCAAATATGTCAAATCTTTTAGTGGTGATAAATCCATGACTCCATTATGATCTAAACGCAACGATGATAAATTAACCAATTTCTTTAATGGTCTGATATCAGTAATCACATTGTTGTATAAATCAATGGTACCCAGATTCGTTAAATTCTCTAAAGCAGTCAGATCGGAAATATTATTATGTGATAAACAAAGACATTCCAAGTTTTTCATATCCTCTAAACATGAGATGTCACGTACCGCATTATTCCCAACATCCAATGCCGTCATTTTCTCACAGCCTTTTAATACACTAATATCCGTGATCGAATTATTATACACATTGACTTCAACTAACTCTTTCGCATTTTTTAAAAAGTCAATATCGTGTAGGAAACAGCAGCTTGCCTTAAAATAACGCAAATTTTTCATATCTTTTAAGACTTCCGTATGTGTAACACGATTCTCTGAGATATCTAATTTTTCTAACTTATTCAACCCTTTTAAGATACGCAAATCACTTAGCCCACTTTGGATAAGACGCAAATCTTTTAAGTTTTTCAACTTTTTCAAAAAGGAAAAATCTTTGATGCTGTCAAAGGATAATTCCAAGACCTCTAAGTTAGGAAACTCTTCCAAAATGCTACAATCACTCAAATATTGGTTATTCGTCAGGTTAAGACTGCGCAACGTTTTTTTCATATATTGCAAAGGCGATAAATCAGAAAACAGATTGGTTGATAAATCTAATACTTCAATGTTTTTGAGATAAGTCAGATCCGCAATATCATATAACCACATCTTATTCATATGAAGTTCTTTTAACTCATTTAACGTGCCTAAGATACTGAGTGGAAATGGACCATTCTCAATACTGATATATAACTTATGCAGCTTTTTGGCATTTTCCAAATAAACCAAGTTATCAACTTTACTACGTTCCAGATTTAGTTCTTCTAGATTAATCATACCCGCAATTGCACTGATATCCATGGTATATAAATTATTACGGGAAATATCCAAACGCAATAATTGCCGGTATCCTCTTAAAGCCTGTATATCTCGCAGCATATTCTTAGATAGATTCAAATACTCTACTTCGCGTAGATCTTTAATAGGATCAAGATCTTCAATACTATTTCCACATAAATCCAAATATTGCAGATTCACAGCTGTATCCAGTCCCTCTAATGATATAATGCCGGCACTTCGAGCAGATAAACTGACTAAACGCTCCATTGCCTTTTCATCAATTTCCTCTTCCTTCAATTGCAATGTTCTGGCAATCGCTGCACGCAGGAATTCATCTTTTATCAACATAGGCGTACTCCTTTCGTTTCCTCTTCTTTTATGTATCTATTATACCCCAATTCCGATAAATCTGAAACTGCTTTCAAATATTTTTGCCATTTCGATAAACGGATACAGCCATTGTTAATAAAACATCCAACTTTTTTAGAAAAAGGTTAGATAAAAATAGAAAACGATTGACTTTATGCAAAAGAAGTGTTATTGTAAATCTGTAATAAAAAGCAATAACTATGATTTCAAGATTCACAAATTCTCGGAATTGTATTTATGACTCAATATGTACAGGATCCGATGTTTGTGATTTTTTTATACATTTGAGTGCTTCTTATTAAATTTATAAGGAGGTACTAAAAATGAGTACAGGTAAAGTAAAATGGTTTAATGCAGAAAAAGGTTATGGATTCATCACTTCTGATGAAGGTAAGGATGTATTCGTACACTATTCAAGCATCCAGTCTGATGGTTTCCGTACATTAGAAGAAGGACAGAGAGTTTCTTTTGATGTAGTTGACAGTGACCGTGGTCAGCAGGCTGCTAACGTTGTAGCTGAATAATCATTTATTCAGGGGCTCTAAATTAACGTGGGGTTGAGCGAAAAAAGGCTCTAAATTATTGTGGG
>NZ_JAJCPX010000005.1:0-125392 GCF_020563125.1 Longicatena sp. 210702-DFI.1.196
CGGAACCGTACGTACGGTGGTGTGAGAGGGTGATTTATTTCACCCTACTCGATTTTGGTCTTGTTTCCTCTAATAATCCCTGACAGCCTTCCAATACATCCACAAATGTTTCATCGAAATCACCTGTATACCAAGGATCCGCGATATTCCCTTTTCGCTTTGTATGATCCAATAATTTAGAAAGTTTATGATGATACTGTGCTGGCAGCATGCGTGTTAGATTACGTATATTGGCATCATCCATACCAATGATGTAATCGTATTTTTCTGCATCTTGTAAACAAATCTGTCGTGCATAATGTTCGACAATTGGAATATTTTGTTCCCTAAGTTTTCTTCTTGTTCCATGATGAATCGGATTGCCAATTTCTTCTGTGCTTGTTGCAGCAGAGGCAATACAATATGCTCCTTGTAGATGGTTCTTTTTAACCAGCCAGCACATGATGGATTCTGCCATTGTTGAGCGACAGATGTTCCCATGGCAAATAAAAAGTATTTTAATCATGTTCTTATATCTCCTTAAATCGTCATATTTCCTTGTATAAATTCTTATATTTTAGCAGGAAAAAGTTGTAAAATAAACTACCCTTATTTTATAACTCACTTATTATCCATTTCTATCATTTCTTTTGAATATCAACAAAGACCAAGTGATTGTATGCATTCAGTGTAACTCCTACATCAGAATGTTCCATAATCTTTTATAATGTCTTAGGGTTCATTCCTAACTTTGCCATATTAGAACAAAGGTATGTTGACAAACATGAGGTGTGATTTTAAGTGATTCCTGTTTATATATTTTATTATACTTCTAAGAACCGCTTTTGCAATCTATCATAGGCACAAGCCTTGTACCGCTTTCTATCTTTATGCCCTCTATAGTATATTCTATATAACATTTACTTTGCAACTGTGATTTACATCAATAACACCTTTTTCTAAATCAATATCAGAAATCATCAAACCAACTATTCAGAAATATGAAGCCCTGTTTTAAATAGAATGTAAATTACTTCATAATACTTACTAAAATGCTTGCCCTGTTTCGCAAATTTAAGAAGAGGATATGGAACTGTTTCAGAAGTATTAAGGAATAATCATTTTGATGATGAGGATAAGTAACCTTTTCCTCTTGCGAGAAGATACAGAATACAAAAATCCTAATAAAGAAGAAAGGAATAAAAAATATGGAAAGTTCACTTGACATTTTCTGTTCAAAAAAGCATTATAAGGCTTAGAAAAGGAAAGCAAACTTTCCATGTATTTCAGAAAGGAGTATGTTGTGAAAAATCGTTTAGAAGAATTACGAAAACTAAGAGGTATTAAACAAGAAGATTTAGCAACTGCTCTTGAGGTATCTCGTCAAACAGTAGGCTCTTTAGAAAATGGGCGCTACAATCCATCTATTTTATTAGCCTTTAAAATTGCAAGATACTTTCAAATGAGTATTGAAGAAATTTTTATTTATGAGGAGGAAAGCAAAAGTGAAAAATAAACATAAACTGTGGTACATTGGTTATATTGTTTCAGCAATTTTAGTTCCTATCATTTTATTTACAGATTTTCCTAAAACAGCAGATATAGGGCTCCTAATTTTAATGAGTATAATCTTTAGCATTTCTCATACACAACTTATGCATAATAGAATGATGAAAAATGATATTGATTATAAAGTGAATGTGATGGACGAACGAAATATCTCAATTAAAGAGAAATCTGGAAATATCACGAATATGATTACTATGGTACTATTAGGTATAGTAACAGTTATATTTATTTCCTTTGATTATTTCATTCCAGCGATTATTACGGGAGTTATTATTGCCGTACAACCGATTATTCTTATTATAGTAAGTAATATGATTGAGAAAAAAATGTGAATGAAAAGTATATTGATTATAAATTCAAATTAATTCTTTGTGTGTAAGCTAATAACTTTTGCGTACTTGTTTGTTGCTCTTGTATTTACTTACTTCATGTTGACGCATGGATTATAAGAATTATATCCCATTTATTCCTATCCAAACTTTTTTAGGAATCGTTTTATATAAACTTTCTCTTACTTTTTATATCTTCTTAAAACCCCACGTGTTTTCTTAGCAAAATAATTTTAACATTCTCAGTAATAGTTACTATAACACTATATTATAGTAACTATTACTTTTTATATAGAGAAGCTATATCATATATTCTCTGCTTCATTTTTTCACGAACATGTAATGGTTCCAAACATTCGCACTTATCTCCAAAGCTCAAAACAATATCATAATAATAATCATTCTCTATAAAAGGAAAACTGACGATATAATGCTCCTTATCATCGGGAATGAAATTTTCGTATGGACAATAATCAAGTACCCTATCTACGATAGACTTATGAATACGAATTTTAATATTTGTTTGTAGGGTTGCTAAAACATCTGCAAACTCTAATTTGGGTTTTTGATAATCGCGTGGTATAAAAGTTTCCTTTTGTTTTTGTAGAGTTGACATACGCGACAATCTGAATAAGCGAAAATCGTTTCTTTTAAGGCAATATCCATATACATACCAATGCGTACTTTTTAATACGAGTTGATAAGGCTCAACGACACGTGTAGTCTTATTTCCGCGATGGGCTATATAATCAAATGACAGTAGCTTATTTTCTTGTAAAGCTACTTTGATAATTTCTATATATGATTGTATGTTGCTGTTACCTATCCATTGACTAAAATCTATATAAATTTGATTAACCTTTAGTTCAATTTCTTTAGCCCTTTCTGTGGGTATAAAACTTTTGACTTTCGCAAGTGCATTTCTTAATTCATCACTCTGTATCATGTTTGAAATACTGGAAAGTCCTATTAGAATAGCGGAAAGATCAGCAGTTGAAAATACCTTTTTATCAATCTTATAATTTGGCATGATCTCAAATCCACCGCCAACTCCCGATGTAGAACGAATAGGAATGCCTGCCAATTCAATAGCATCTATGTCACGGTAGATTGTGCGTAATGAAACTTCAAACATATCCGCTAACTCTTGTGCGCTAATACGATTTTTATCAAGGAGAACCAAAACTATACTTATTAGTCTATCAACTTTCATTTGGTTACCACCTTTCAAATTTACTTATTTTATTATAGATTGTTGTCATAATGGTGTCAACGATAGTGTGATACACTAAGTAACGAAAGGAGTCTATAATAAAAAGAAAAAATTCTTAGTAATCATTACTGTTCAAAATGACAATAAAGAATTATAAGGAAATTATCGGATATGTAAACATCCTATGTAATAGACGATAAATAATGATATTCATGTGCCATACATTAGACCAGATAATTTAATAGTTGTCATAATAAACAGCAACTACTAGAAAAGTTTCACTATTATGATGCAAAGAATGTAATTAATTGTATGAAATTTAAAGCTTAGGAACTTTTGAAAGTGAATAAAAAGCAAACGAAAATGGAGGAATTTTATGGTTACCGTTTATGTTTATATTCTTGATACTTTAGCAGATTGGGAATTAGGTCATGTTATATCAGAGCTTAAATCTGGTCGTTTCTTTAAGGAAGATGCACAACGTATAGCACTCAAAACAGTTAGCTGCTCTAATGAGCCTATCCATACAATGGGTGGTATGACAATAGTACCGGACTGCTTAATCGATGATATTGTTGTGAATGAAACAAGTGTCTTACTCTTACCGGGCGCTGATACTTGGAGCGATCGAAAACATGGTACAATTATTGAAAAAGCGAGCGAATTTCTTTCTTTAGGTGCTACTGTTTGTGCAATTTGTGGAGCCACTGTCGCACTTGCTAACTATGGGTTATTGGATAATCGTCCCCATACAAGTAATGGGATAGGTTATCTAGACATGTTTTCTCCTTGCTATGAAGGGAAAAATCATTATATTGATAAGCCCTCTGTGGCAGATAATAACCTTATTACAGCAAGTTCAGCCGGAGCCTTGCTATGGTCAAAACAAATTATTAAGCATTTAAATGTCTTTCAATCAAGCACCCTGGAGTATTGGTATGAATATTTCAGTACAGGAGAACCAAAGCATTTCTTTGCTCTTATGCAAAGTTTGTCATCTAACGATGAATAAATGTTATACGCTTTGCTTAAAGAGAATGATAATGTGAAACTGCTAATCGTTTCAAATTAGCGTCATGAGGAACAATTATTTTGACAAACTGGAGAATGGTTATCTTCCAATTCTCAATATCAAACAGAAAATGCCGATTTTTAATAAACTATATAAGAATATATACAGAATGCAAAAGAATTATTAGTGAACGTCTTCCGCTTTTACGCAATGTCTTATATGAAGTTTTAAGTATCCTATCCCATTAAAAAATGACGTAAATGCTACGTCATTTTCATTTTATCTTGTATTCTCTAATCATCTTGCTATCTTTCCAATATTAAGCATATAAGTAAACAATACAATCCATTTATTTCACACACCGCTCTATCTTTTTAATTAATGCCGGGGATAGTTTCTTTCTATTAGCCGCATTTGCACATACAATTTTTCCTATAGGTTTCATACCTGCTGTTTTGAAAAATTCATCCATATTGCGGATTGCCCCTCTGCTTTGACCAAAAATCCACGAAAACGGTGCAGGAGTATTACAGGAAGTTAATAGCAAATATTTCTTGCCTTTTAAACGTGGTTTGGGGAAAGTTGTCGTTTCTTCCATTGCTGTTCCTAATAATCTATCAAACAAATTTTTGACCGGTGCTGGCACATTTGCCCAATAAACAGGTGCTGCCAGAAATACAATCAAGGATTCATGTAATAAGGCAACAATTTCTTGTATATCATCTTTTTGAACACAAACTTTGGTATCCATACAAGCCCGACAACCTTTGCAGAAAGAAATATTTTTTTCATATAAATTTACTTTCCTTACTGTATATCCCCTTTCTTCTGCTTTATGAACTGCACAATCAAACATAGCTGCTGTCATCCCATTTGTATGGGGACTACCAAAAATGGCAAGTACATTCTTTTCATTCATAGTCATTTCTCCTTTGCAATAGATTGATACAACATTTGAAAACCATAATCCAAAAATTGCTTTTTCGATAAATTCATCGTACTTTGAATATAGTTCTCCTTATTTGTAGCTAGTTGAATAAGTCCTGATAGCATCCCCCAAAAAGTAAATATAGTTGGGATAATTTTCAGATCTTCACGCAAATCACCGTTTTCCATACCAGATATCAGAAAATCTTTTAACTTATCGTTTATTTTTTCTCCTATTTGATATGTTTCCTTCTCCTCGGGCAAACAATCATTATTTTCAAAGTCAATATTGATTTTATCTAATACCATTTTAAAATAAAAAGGAAATGCTTCTTGATACTGCACCAATCCACGACAAATAAAATCATATTTTGTTTTCGTTGTTTCCTTTTGTACTAACGCAGAAGATATAGAATCGTAAAGTTTTCGCATACTATCTAAAACCAAAATACCGATAATTTCCTCCTTATTCTTAAAATAAACATAAAGGGTCGCTTTGCTGTATCCGGCTGCTTTTGCTATATCATCCATAGAAGTCGCCGTAATACCCTTTTGCATAAATAAGGTAGATGCTGCTGCAGCAATCTTTTCCCGATGAGTACTTTTCGGCTCTTTTTTCCTTCGTCCCATTGTCTCCTCCTCTTATAATTAAACTCACAGTTTAATTATAAACAATTTCCAGTGCTCATGTCAATTTAAATGGTTTCTTTCGTGTACAATTGACTTTTTTGGTTTATTTTTATTAATTGACGATCATCTCCCTTTCACATGAAAAAAAGGCAGCTTCCATTTCTATTAGAAGCCACCGTTTCATAAAACATACAATCATACCATATTAAGGCACTTTCCTTCCATTTTCAAATTATCAAGGTTGAAATGAGGCCAGTTCATATAGGTTACGCATATATCTATGCGTTAATACTTTCACTCACCTTTTTTAAGAACATATCCACATATTTTTTATCTATCCAATCATGGGCTTTTCCTTGCGTATTTACCAACGCACGCATAGATGCATCCATTTCCGAAACCTCTTTCCCCTGTAAAGATTTGCGTAATGAGCGACATAATGCTCTGTCTTTGAAATTCATCTTCTCTTCATCATATGTCCCTTGCCCATAGGAAAACGAAATCGAAAGATTACAATTCTTCATGTTATTCATTTTAATTTCTTCAAGATAATCATCACAATACGCACTTGCCCCTACCGCAAATACATAAATTTTTTTCATCTTAATATGACGTTCCATTTTCTTTACATACTTCATCCCAGCAATTTTTCCGGCATAAATACCTCCTACAAGGATAATACGATCGGCTGTTTCTAACATTTGCTTCTTACATTGCTTTAATTCCGTCGCAGGATCCCCTAACGCATGTGATATCATTTCTGCATAGCGTTGGGATGCGCCATATTTTGATGTATAGATAATTAAATTCTTCATGTTATTCTCCTTTTTCCATCGCCTGTTCGGCAGCCTTTAAAATACATACACTGCTAATGGTTGCTTGTGATACAGTATCTACCTCTAAGGATTGTTTCTGCAATACATCGCTTACGATATTTTCAGCAGCCTTTCCTAAACCATGTTCATGGGTAATGATTTTCACATCGGCTATGCGTTTGTTTTCAATATACACTTTGACCTTTGCGGATACAGGAAATATGCTATAACTTCCTTCATACACACCATCCTTTATTGCTGCAAGTTTCGGTGTATGAAGCTTTATCCGGTTTGTTTTTTGTGTAATATCCTGTAATAATACAACGATGGAAATGCCGATTCCCACCAAACCCACAAGTACACAGATAGCAATGCGTTTCATTTTTTTATGTTTTTTCACTTTTTGTCCTCATTTCCAAATACTCTACTCCCTCATATAAACGCATAAACAATTGAAACAATTGTTGTAATTCTTCATTGCTGTAGTGTTCAAATACATACGTAAGCTCTGTTTGATAATTCACAAATACCGTATCAAAGAAATCATGCATCTTTGGTGTAGGAACAATTGTAGCTGCCCGCACATCTGCTTTGTTTTTTTTGATGGTTACATAACCGTTTCGTTCTAAAACAGTTGCTAACTTTTTAACATTTTGTCTCGAACACCCCATCATACTACCTAATTGAGTAAAGGTCATCTGTGTATCTGCTTGGCGAATTAATGACAGCAACATAAACTGCTTTAATGTGATATCTGGGATCCGTTCATCAAAAATAGTCTGCAAACGATTCCCTAATATGAATAAAGTACTAAAAATAGCTTTTTCCTGTTGCTCACGCGTCTTTGAAAAACGTTGTATCAGTTCTTGTAGTTCCATGTTTATCTCCTTTATTAGTAACAAGTTACTCATATTATAGCAACTTGTTACGTATTTAGCAAGATAAATAATTAAAAAATAAGAAATGTTTGTGACATCAAAAAGAGGAGATAAGTACAATCTCCTCTACATTCATATTATCTATTTAAAATATTCAACCGCCAGCTTTGCACCTAGCTTTGCATTATTGTATACTAATGCAATATTTGCTTTAAGACTTTCACCATGACTGTTTTTAACGATTTCAGCTAACAGAAAAGGTGTAACGGCTTTTCCTTTAATTCCTTTTTCATCAGCTTCTTTTAATGCTTGTAAAATCAAAGAATCAATATATGCCTTATCCATAGAATCTTCCTTAGGAATAGGATTGGTGATTAAAATGCCACCTTGTAAACCTAATTTCTCTTTTGTATGTATTAAGGCACTGATATCTTCAACACAATCCATTCTCGTGTTTAATTTATACTCACTTTCAGCAGTAAAAAATTGTGGTAAATAATCTGTTTTATATCCTACGACGCAAACCCCCTTCGTTTCAAGATATTCTAATGTTCTCGGCAAGTCTAAGATTGACTTCGCCCCTGCGCAAATGACGTTAACATCCGTTTGTGCAAGCTCTTCTAAATCAGCTGAAACATCTAGTGTCTGTTCATATCCACGATGAATTCCACCTATTCCGCCTGTCACAAAAAATTTAATACCAGCAAGTTTCGCACATATCATCGTAGTTGCAACCGTAGTAGCGCCTATTTTCTTTTCAGATAAAACCTGAGCCAAATCTCTACGTGAAACTTTCGCAACATCCTTTGCGGTTGCCAATGTTTGTAAATCTTCATCATTTAAACCAATTTTAATTTTTCCATCCATAATTGCTATGGTTGCTGGTACTGCCCCTTGCTCACGGATAATAGCTTCACAATTTTTCGCCATTTCCACATTTTGGGGATACGGCATTCCATGTGAAATAATTGTTGATTCTAAAGCCACGACTGCTTTATTACCTTCAATTGCTTTCAGCACCTCATCTTTTATATCTAAAAATGCATTCATATTTATTCACCCTCCTTAATGTTATCCCATAATTTTGACCAGTATTGCAACATCTGGGATGGATGCAGAACACCGAATTCCGTAACGATTCCTGTTATATCGCTTGCTGGTGTCAGATCGAAAAATTGGTTTATGACTTCTACTTGATCAAAATCCTTAAAATCATCTTCATCTACAAGCTCGCATTTATCTCTTCTTTCTAAAACCACTTTTTCACCATTTAAGGTTCTTATATCAAGTTTATATAATTCACTTGCAAAATAAACTGGTATCTTGCAACTTTGTGCAAGACGCGCAATTTGCGCACTCCCCATCTTGTTCGCAACATCGCCATTGGTACAAAGTGTGTCTGCTCCCATAATGATCATATCTGCCTCATTCATAAACTCGTATACCGATGCATCTGAAATAAACATCGTTTCAATACCTAATCGAGTTAATACATTCACAGCATTTCGTGATTCACGTAAAGGCCTTGATTCCGTACAAATAACCTTAAAGCGTTTCTTGTCATTTGCTGCTGATTGAAAGATTCCCATCAATGTACTACTATAGCTGTGCATCAAAACAACATCATGATCATGAATAAGATGAGATCCAATTTCCCCGACTTTTTCTACAGCTACAAACGATTGTTCAATAATATTATCACATAAGTGAATCACCTTTTCTTTTAGTATGTTTACTTTCATCGTTTCATCTAATTCTTGCATAATGGCTTCACAGCTATTATAAATTGTTGCCATTGTTGGCTTTAATTCATACATCTGTTTTTTTAAATAGGTGAACCGTGTTTTGATTTCGCTAAAAGTTTTTAAATCCTCTTGTTGCAAAGCAAGCTTAAATGCCCAAGCAGCTGCTCTACCAAAAGGACTTCCTCCCTTGACATTCATATTGCGTATTTCTTCTATTACATGATCAGCTGATTGAAATGCAATATCTTTTACTCGATTTTTCATTACTATGCATTCTCCTTTTCATCAATTCCCATCAAATAAGTTAAAACAAAAGTTATGAGGCCACCAACAACACAACCTAACATCAAACCGCCAAAACCTGCTCCCAAATAGACTGGGAATGTATAAATACTTAGTGCTACCGCTGCCACTGTTCCAGCTCCTGCTGCTCCAGTAATTGCGCCACCAATAGCACCACCTATACATACTGCGATAAATGGTTTTTTATATTTAAGGTTTATACCATACATTACAGGCTCAATGACGTTACCTGAAAAAAATGATGTTAAACTTAAGGTTAGTGCATTTTTCTTAATTTTCTTATCTTTTGCTTTTAAAGCAACAGCTAACCCGGCTGTAATTTGACAAATCAAAGATGGCGCATGCGTCATAATAATCATATCTCTTCCATACATTGCGATATTAGGCGCAGATACAAGCCCTAGAATAGCGATGTGCATACCAAAGATAATCAATATTTGCCAGATTCCGCCTATGATAGCACCTGCTAATACAGGGCTCAACTCATATGTCGATCTAAACAAATTCGCAAACAATTCTCCACCCCATACCCCTATAGGGCCAATCACAACAATAAGTAAAGGAATTACGATTAATGCACTCAGAAACGGAACAAAGATACTGCGTAAGGCATTTGGAAGTATTTTACGTAAAATAAATTCACATTTAGATATCAAATAGGCCGAACAGATTGCTGGTAAAATGGAACTACCATAATAAACATTGGTTACTGGTATCCCTAAAAAATTGACGCTTGTCGCATTGGCAAATATTGCCGAAAAATTAGGATATACCAATAATCCAACTACCATTAATGTAATGGATATATTCGCCTTAAAATATTTAGCTGCTGACCAGCCAATAAAAATAGGGAAAAAGCCATATAAGACATCACCTGCAACACTCAATATTTGGATCGTCGTATTTGTTTCTGATACCCCAGCGAGTACTGCAAGTTTCGCCAAAGCCGTAATGAAACCGGCTGCCAACATTGCCGGTATAATAGGACTGACAATTCCGGATAATAATGCTATCAGATTTTCAATGAATTTACTTTTTTTTAGGAACATCCGCATCTAAATTTTCCTGAATCATTTCTTTATTTACATCTACAGTATCACCAACTAGTGTACTTGCTTCTGCAAACACCTCATCTACAATTCCACCCAATACGACTTGATATTGTCCACCTATGACGACAACCCGCATCACACCCTCAATTTTTTCCAATTCATTCTTTTTAACTTTCGCATCATCCTTCAAATTAAGACGTAGTCGTGTCATACAATGTGACATTTCTTTGATATTATCTACTCCACCAATACAATTCAAAATTTCCTTTGCCATGTTTTTAAAGTCTGCCATGTTTTTACACCTCTCTCTTTCTACTGCTAACCTTTTTATGACATCAACATATAAACATACTGTATAATTTTTTTATTTTCCTCCCTTCTGTTTTAAAATGGGGACGATGTGCATTGTCAAATATGCCGCTTCTTCATCACTTACATTTAAGTGCAGTTCAGATTTCATAAAATCAGATATCTTAGCAGCATATTCCCATTCTTCCCCATGTGCTATCTTTAAAGAACGTGAAACCTCATCCATAAACGTCCTGTCGAATGTTTTCTTCTCATCCGTAATAAGACGATTGAATAAACATTTTAAATGAATCAATAATCTTCCATATAAATATGAATTTTTATCAAGTGTATAATCTGTTAATGTATCAATATAATTTACCGTCCTTTCCAAATCCTTCATAATTGTTTTGTTTTGCAAACTGCTTAAATTAGATAACGCATTGATATAGTGAAAAGCAAGAAAGGCTGCTTCATGTTCATCAAAATCTGTATGTAACGCTTGATTGATGATAGCAATGGAATGTAATGCGGCATGAAACTCATTCGTATGAAACATCTTAATTTCATTTAGCAATGGATTCTCTATTTTCTGTTTATCTTGCCATGTCGTATAGGCGAAGTATATGTGATCTAAAAGCGATAGATACAACACGTCTTTAAATTTCGTTTGTAAATCTTCTTCCGCTGTTTTAATGACTTTCTCAACGATCATAAATAATGCATAAGGCATTTTATTCAAAATGGTTTCGATATATTTTTTATTACTAGTATCACTAACAAAGATACGCTCGATAAGTTGTTTATCCACAAGTGAATGGATTGTTCGATTACATTTAATACCTATTGCTTTCCCTAAGATAATCACTTCGTGATGATGTTCATCCATTGCGCTAATAGCATTATTGTTAATCGATTTTAGATAGAAGTATTTCATTGTAATTACCTCCTAATACATTTCAATACAACATCCCCCTCATAAATATCCTGTTCTTCTCTAATTGCTTTGATATCATATTCAGCACTGTTTGTGACAAATACATAAACATCCGGTAGTATCCCCAATTTTTTAAATGTGATAAGATCTATCTCACATATAGGCTGCATTTTTTTTACTACGTCATGTACCTGTAACCTACTTTCAATCGTATTTTTCTGTAGTTTTACTGTATCTACACCAATATGTAACATTACATCCATTCCATTCTTTGTTTGTATTCCGATGGCATGTTTAGTCGGAAAGATTGATGTAACAACACCTGAAACAGGAGCATAAATCTGTGAATCACTGGCTCTTACAAAGAATCCTTCGCCAAGTGTTTTTAATGCAAAAACTTCATCATTAGATGTTTCTAAACGTTTTAACTTACCTTCACACGGTGAAACGATTTCTGTTTCGTTTACTTTTTGATTTTTAAATATCGAAATTCGCATTCTTCATACCTCCAGAGAACAAAAAAAAGGCCACATCAAATATATAATGTGGTCTAGCATTAAGTAAATGGATTGATTCCTTAATTCGCTAACCTTTATACATGTATAGTATAGCAAGGTATGGAAGCGTTTGCAACACCTATTTTTTATTTTATGAAATATCCAAGAATACAACAAAAATAATCCTATGATCACTTCTATATCACAGATACTGATATAGTTAATACATGGCTTTTTCATGGTGCTGCTTTTAAGCATATGGCAAAAGCTTATTCTATTGCAATATACATACATTAGACTACTATTTTCAGGATCAAAGCTCCCCTGTGGTTTTAACAAAAACTTACCTTTTCTTTCCTAAGGCTCTCTTATCAAACTACGTAGTTTCACATTGAGAAAAATTGGATATCGCGTAATTTTAACAATTGTTAATAATCACCATCACAGCTTTCAGCTTTACTTGTATCTCCTCTGAAAAACTGTTAAAATAATCTTCAGAAAAGAGGTAATCTGTATGGAAATTAATAAGAAAACAATTGAGCGTGTAACCAAAAAACTGATAGAAACGCCAAGCCCTGTCAGCTATTATGAAGAAATCACACCCGTCATGGAAGCCTTAGCTACAGAATTTGGCTATGCGGTCAGTTATGATCGCAAGCGCACCATCTATATTAAAGTAGAAGGTGAACATCCAGAAAAAACCATATGTGTGGGTGCACATTTAGATACCATTGGTTTGATGATACGTCATATAAATGAGGATGGTACATTGGCACTGCGTAATTTAGGTGGCATTAACTATAATAACATTGATGGAGAATGTGTGCATGTTCATACTCGCGATGGCAAATGCTATAGCGGATTGGTTGCTTGTACTTCACATTCCACACACGTATTTGATGATGCACGAAGTGCTGTTCGCGAAGAACGTAATATGATGGTCGTATTAGATGAGCATGTCAAGTGTGCACAAGATGTTCGTGCCTTAGGTATTGAACATGGTGATATCATCTCCATTGATCCAAATTATCATTATACCGAAAAAGGGTTTATCAAGTCACGCCATATAGATGACAAAGCGGCAGTAGGTGCTGTCTTTGCCGTACTGGAGAATTTACAAAAAGCGCAGAAAAAGCCATATTACAATGTGCTCTTTGCTTTCCCCTTTTATGAAGAAATCGGACATGGTGGTGCTTGGCTGCCTCCTGAAGTTGAAGAATATGTAGCTTTGGATATCGGCTTGATTGGCCCAGATCATTTAGGAGATGAATATAGCGTATCCATTTGCGCAAAGGATAATTATACACCCTATGATCGCGGCTTGACCAGTAAGCTTATCCAATTAGCAAAAACAAACAATATTCATTATTGTGTGGATGTTTTTTATCATTATGGAACAGATGCCAGTGCCGCAATACGTGCTGGTAATAATGTATATGCTGCCGCCTTTGGCATGGGATGTTTTTCAAGTCATGGATTGGAACGCTGTCATATTGATAGTGTTGTTGAAACGGCAAAATTATTATATGCCTATCTGTTAAGCAAATAAACTATATAAAAACCTGAGAACAGAGACATTTCAAATGTTATACTGTTCTCAGGTTTTTTATTCTTTAAATATATTAATCCGTGGTTCTTTTTCGCCATGCTTTGCTTCTTCTTTTTGAAACTCACGATACAATTTCATAAAAGCTCTTTTTTCAATACGTGAAACATATGATCTGGAAATATGCAATTGCTTGGCAATTTCTCGCTGCGTTTCTTCTTCTACACCGTATAAACCAAATCGTTTCGTAATGATTTCCAATTCCCTGGAATCTAAAACATGTAGAAATTGTTTTAGTTTACTGATATTATCTTCAACGACCATATCTTCAATGATACTTGTTTCTTGCGGAGAACTGATTGCATCAATCAGCGTAATCTCACTTCCATCCTTATCCGTTGCAATAGGATCATTAAGCGATACATTCTGAAAATAATTTTTAGAACTACGTAAATACATCAATATTTCGTTTTCTATACAACGCGAAGCATACGTAGTTAATTTATGCCCTTTTTCTGGTTTAAAAGAGTCAATTGCTTTGATTAAACCTATAGTTCCAATGCTTATTAAATCTTCTGTTTGTTCTTTTTTGATATCATACTTTTTTACGATATGAGCTACTAGTCGCAAATTATGTTCAATTAATTTATTACGACATTCCTCATCCTGCAAGCTTAAGCCGGCAATACAATGTGCTTCTTCTTCTTTATCTAAAGGTTGTAAAAAAGAATTTGAACGTATATAGCCGACATATCCAAGAGCACTGCTTAAAATCTCAAATATCGGAAACAGCATTTCCATCACCTATTGTCAGTATATGAAAAATCTTATCAAGATATGTCTAATCAAGATTCGTGATAATGTGTCGTAAGTATGTAAGTAAGCTATTTGAAACAAGCTTTTTATACTATTGCAAAATATAAAATAGAAACGCTGATATCGCTTAAACGCTTGGTTTTAAGTAATACTTACCAAGCTGCTATCCTATCTCATAGCTGCTTTTTGTAATTTCATAAAAATTCACTGCAGCTTTTTCCAAAAAATCATTACTTCATTTCCATTTCAAGAATATCAAAACTGATGTTCTTTTACATGATCTTTTGTACTGTTTTGTTAATAAGTTTGCTTTCATCCCCTATGTCAAAGCTAGCCTTTTTCATTTATCCCATACAATAAAAGATAATAAAAAGTCTTATGGATAGATAACAAACTCGATAAACGATCCATCCTTAAGACTTATATGCTTTGATAAACCACAAAAAATTACAATTAGGTATCGTATTTACCATATACGTTACGCATCAAATAACTTAATGGTCTGTCATTTTCTTAATACTTACTTATTAAATGAAAGTTCCATGATCAATACCCATTACATGTAGCTTATTTCAAAAAAGGTTGATAATAAACTTTAAAATTCATCTTTTCATTGATTTTTGCTAATGCGATAGCAAAAGCATCTTTATCAAAAATAGCTACATCAATATAAGAATAATAAATACCAACAGCGCCACCCATCGTTCTGGCAATCGACATCTCATATAAAAGTTCATTTATTTCCTTTTCCAGTTGTTGACGAACCAATGCTTCTTTTTCATCCTCATATAGCTTTTCATAATAGAAGTATCCATATTCTCCACCACAGTCTTTGAACTCCTTACACATTTCATAGCTATCGCTTAAGAGTTCTTCTTGTAGCTGTGGATTCGTCGTTACGATTAATTTCATATCTTTTCGCAATGTTTCGCTAACTGGCTTTTCATCAAGTTTATAAGCCATGTAAATAGATAATGGATCATGATATTCCATCCAATCTTGATCAATGATAATATCACAAATATCTTCATACAGGTTTGGCAATAAACAGAAATTTTCTGCCTCTTCATCTGGTGTATCTATGATTTCGATGCTTGATATGCGTGCTTCAAATTCTAACTCACCAATGAATAACTCCAACATAAAAGCAACCATCGACTCACGACGCTTTTCCTCCACATCTTTTAAAGCCTCGCAATATACTTTGATATCGAGCGTTTTGCTTATTTCATTTATCGTATAATAAACATGAAAATCAGCACCAGTAACTTCTTTATCTTTTATACGTAATATCGTATGCATAGCACGCTCACTTAATGGTGGTCGTACGGCATTAATGATCCAATCTTCACTTAATGCTTGCGGAGCATCCTTTTTTAATAATGCTGTGGCAAACTGCGCATTCTTATTTCCTTGTGGTGTAAAGGTCATTTCATAAAAACCTGTATCACTCATCTCAACTTCCATGCCACACGCACAAATCGTTTTTAAATGTTCATTTAAATCTTGTAAGAGATGTGTAATCTCATGGTGATCATTTTCTCGTAACGCATGCTCTAGTTCTTCACGGTTTAATATAAAATATTTCCAAAAGTTTTGTACACGATGTTTGATATACATAAGCTATTCCTCACTTGTCCTAAGCAGCATACAATACTGCGTTAAATCATATTCCTCATGAGTAATGGTACTCATCAGATGAAAACCAATTTGTTCATATAATGGTAAATTATCTTTATGATGTGTCTCTAACGTGATATCGCGATGTTCTTTGATTGCTTCCTGTTTTACTTCCTGTAAGAGATGTCCCGCCAAACCATGATGACGCATTGCTTTATCTGTGTATAATAAATCCACATGATAATATGCACCATTCACAAATTCTCTCGTCCATTTGCTAGTGAACATATCCATACAATCAAGAGCATGATGAATACTGCGAATAGAGTGAACACCTACAGCAATTGGTATAAGCTTTATAATTAGATGTAATAATCGCAAACGATATAACAGCGTTTTTTCCAAAGTACTGTCAAAGAGAACCATAACACAATTCAAGTCTTTACTATCCGCTATAAAATAACAATATGGTCTTACTGCCTGTAAATAATGTTTCAGCAGATATGGCAAAGCCCATCGACGTGATGGTTCTGAAGGAAAAATCGTCCGATACAAGTCATCATGAAAGAAATTATCCGCAAAACTATGGTAAATTTCGCTGATTTCATCATCACTTAAATGATATACATGTTCCAAATTCATCTTTTCACATCCATTTCTGCTACCGTTTATTATATCACAGGTGTTAAAACCAGCACAAGTAAGGATAAAGAAAAGATCTTGCGCGCAACAAAACAAGAGCTTTCTTTTTATATTGAGTAATCAATCATGCTACATATGATCAACAGATAAAATGAAGTCTTACACGATAAGATGATGTAAAAAGCCTAAGTCCTCTACTTAATTTAAGCATCAAACGCTAAAGCTAACACACGCAAAACATAAGAAAAAACTTTTATAGCCAAAGACTTATAATAAGAACACCGAAAATGCCATAAGCCCATATACACATTATGTTTTTTGCAAAAAGAAAGATACTGTCTTTGGTTGCTACCGTAAAAGCATAACCAATTAAGATTCGTTTCTTTCATCAATACAAAAACCAAAAGACGATGATCAAACCATTACATTCTCTATCCATCAACTCCTTTTCTTTCGAAAAGGAATTTCATCATGTTACCATAAGGCGCTCTTTTAATTTTAATAATATCTTTTTTTCTAAACGTGATACTTGTACTTGAGATATCTGTAATTTTTTGGCAATTTCTTCCTGTTTCATTCCCAGATCATATCGATAGTGCAATAACAATTGTTCCCGTTGTTCTAAATGCGCAATCTCATTTTGCAAAGACACCTTCATAACAACATCTTCTTCTTTGCGATTACTCACCTTATCCTCTAGCAATATCGGCGATCCATCGTTTTCATAAATAGTTTCATCTAAAGAATAAACAAACTGATTCGCTTCAAAGGCTAAGATAACATCTGCAACATCCATTGACAAAGCGTCGGCAATTTCCTGATAAGTTGGTTCGCGATTCAATTTCTGCAAAAGTTCTTCCTTCTTTTTTGACATTTGCAAATAACCTTCTTTTAATGAACGCGATATGCGCATATTTCCATCATCACGAAAAAAGCGTTTGATTTCACCCATGATGATGGGCACTGCATATGTTGAAAATTTAACTTGATAACTTGTATCGAAATTGTTCAAAGCCTTCATTAATCCAACACATCCAATTTGAAACAAATCATCAATGGCTATGCGTTGACGAGAAAAACGACGAACTATAGAATATACTAACGGTGAGTTCTTTTCTACAAAAATACTTTTTGCTTCTTCATCCCCATCTTTGATTCTTTGAATCAATTCTTCATTATTCGCTGACACATTCATGTTGAATCCGTTTACGTAATGTGACGACAGTCCCTTTTCCCTTTTCGCTTGTAATATGAAAATCATCAGCAAATGTCTGCATAATTGTCATACCCATACCACTTCGTTCTAAGTGTTGTTTGCTGGTGAATAATGGTTGCATAGCTTGTGATATATCGTCGATTCCACAGCCTTCATCTGCAACGATAATTTCGATCTGATTTTCATCATAAGATACATGCACACGAACAATCCCTTCATGATTTCCCTCATAACCATGAATCATCGCATTGACAACAGCCTCTGCCAGCATCGTCTTGATTTCCATACAATCTTCCATGGATAAATTTAATGGCATTAAAAAAGCGATAGCACTCGTTCTGATAAATGCCTCATTTTCCAGATGCGCCAAACATTCCAATGTCATCTTGTTCATAGTTTTACCCCATTTCTTTCCTCTTTCATTAACTGAAAAATTCCACTCATCGCAAAAATGCGATGATTTACTTTTGATAAATTACAAATAATCAACTCACCATGATATTTTTGCAACTGCTTATAGCGAGCTAAAACAAACCCTATACCCGTGCTATCTACAAAACTCACTTCTTCAAAATCCAGTTTGACAGTTTTTGGTTGATACTGATCGATTAAATCGATACATATTTGCTTCAAATTACAAACTGTCAGATTATCCAGTTCCCCATAAAAATAAAAATATAGGGTACCATCTTTAAATTGATGTTTCATCTTTTATCCCTCCGCAGCTCATCTTAGCATGAATTCTCTTATCCTTGGGGATATTCGACAAAGGATGTTTCACTTCGACAATTAGTAATTATTCTGTCACACGAAAAAACGGATATATCTTATCCGTTTTTAATACATATCATCTTCTTGTTCATCAAAGAAATCACTTGCATATTCTTCATCATAATTAGGCATATGATCTGATTGTGCTGCTGATCTTACAACAGCAAATATTAAGAATAGAAATGCTAATATCGCTATAAATCCAATAATGGTCCACATAACACTCATCAATTATCCCTCTTTTCAGAAGTAGTATGCCTTTAATTAGCATCGTTATGATGAGCGTAGCAAACCTTTTTTTGGATATTTACGCAAAAACATCTTTTAAGGCTTTCATAAATAAATCAGTATAATCTAGCGCGGCTACATCATGTGCAGCTTTCAATGCCGTTTCCATAGTATAACCATCACTCATTTTAATTTGCACCTTACCAATAATTTCTCCCTTTTTAAAAGGCGCATGTGTTTTACGTAAGGAAATTTCTTTCGCCGTTTCCTTTGGCTCACTGCCTTTTTCAAACACATAAACTAAATCTTTATCCGTTAACACATCTACTTTTTGCGGCTTTCCATTTTCAATTGGTATTGTTTTCATCTTAGTACCTGCTGCATATAATAAGCCTTGCTGATATTGTGAGAAACCATAATCTAGCATTTGCTTGATTTCCCCATTGCGAACTTTTGAACTAGGCTCTCCCATAACGACCGCTATTAATCGTAAATCTTTCTTTTTTGCGGTAATAGTGATACAGGACATCGCTTGTGAGGTGAAGCCTGATTTCAAGCCATCAACGCCAGGATATTGTTTTAATAATTTATTTGTATTTACCAACCAGAAAGCTTTTTCACTATCTTCGCGAATATAGGCATCATATGTTGAAGTGATTTTTAACAAATCATCTCCGCCTTCCTTAATTAAAGCTTTCCCAACAATTGCCATATCTTTAGCACAGGTATAATGCTGTGGATCATGTAAGCCAGTAGGATTCATGAAATGGGTGTTACAAAGATTTAATTTTTTGGCTTTTTCATTCATCATCTCAACGAAATGTTCAGCACTTCCTCCTACTTTTTCGGCCATGGCAACCATAGCATCGTTGGCTGAGGCAATACAAATACTTTTTATCATATCTTTTACACTCATGGTTTCATTTTCTTCCAAGAATACCTGACTGCCTCCCATGCTAGCAGCATATGCACTCGTAGTAACCTCATCTTTCCAATCCAGTTTACCATCGTGCAAAGATTCAAAAATAAGTAATAGACCCATCATTTTCGTCATACTAGCTGGATATAATTTCGCCTTTTCATTTTTAGCATAAATAACTTTCCCACTTGTATATTCCATTAAGTAGGCGGATTTCGCGTTCTGAGCAATTTGGGGATCGTTTTTTGTCGTTTGTTTTGTTTTCTCATCTGCATGTATACTTGTCAGCATCGTCATGCTCAACACTGCCACCATACAGCAAAGTATCATTTTTTTCATGGTATCAACCTCAATAAAGCCTATGTGAAAGAATAGAAAGATATACCTAAACCCCCTGCAGAAAATAAAAACCGCAAAATATGCGGTCATATAATAAAATTTCTTTTTAAAAGTCCCAAGATGTCAGCCATATGATACAGCCATTTGGGATAGAATGGATATTTGGGATGAATACCATCAAATTCAAACAATTCATCTTTCCATTCGATTAATGCTGTGTTGTCAATAAATCCTATACCCTCTTTTTCACACATCAATTGTAATAGACTATTACACGTTTTAAATACTTCCAGACCACCAATGCGTTCTAATTGACATTGTCCCATAGGAATTAAAGAGTTGACATATAATGTTGTTTCCGGCAATTCTTCCTTTAATGTATGGATATGCTTACGATACAAGGTAATAAAAGAAGTAAAATTATCCCGAAAATGTAGGATATCATTTTTTCCATACTCCAAAATAATCATTTCCGGAGCCATACAAATGGCCCGCTGAATATCCCCCTCAATCATATCCACACAGCGCCCTCGCTTCGCTATAACATTTTTCTTTCGTAATAATCGATAATCCAGAATTGACTCTGCTAATGAATCCCCTAAGATGATGACATTTTCATAATAAGGCAACATCGCATAAATGGCCTTATTTCGTTTTTTTTCTGAAAGATAATTTACATATGTTTTTTCTTTTTTTGCAGTTGTTGTTTCATTCATGCCACCATTCACCTCAATTCTCCCTAACAACGCACCTTGAACTATATAGTACTGCTTAAATTATATAATATATAGTTGAATTTTCAAGCAATTTGTAGATTTTTGACCGTAAAAAGCAATTATATATAAAAAACATAACAAGAATTCTAAAAACAAATGGTTATATTTTTACCAAATAAATTCTTTTTGTTGTATGATATACTGTTGTTATAATTTAACAAAGCAATATAAAAACAGATGCTTACTAACATCTGCCTTTCACATAATATAAAATATCGTAATGTCTACTGCCGTTTTGGAGTTATGAGTATCATATTATTCTAAATAGTATTTCAAAATAAGGTGTCTTATTGGAACGCTTTTTGACAAGCAGCAATTGCCATATCTGCCATTTGCAAGCGTATTGCGAAAACCTGATGCATGATTTCATTCATCTTATGAAAATGTCGTTTTCGTAGATGCTCACAATAAAGTGGTTGCAGGGCTTTAATTTCATTAATCATCTCCTGTTTATCAGCCATGATACAAGCTATCAAATTCCAATTCATAGGTTTATTCAGCTCTTCATAAATTACCCGCAGGCAATCATTTTCTTCTGTGAAAAGAAGCTGGAAGTATTCATCGAATGTAAACACATCCAATTCACCTATTTTATCAGCTAATGATTGACAACGTTCTTTATTAAATTGATTTTGTACATGCGGAAATATAAAACCAGCAAATAAATCCAACAGCTGCAAACTATGGCGATAATGCTGTAACCCATTCAACATATGATCATCTGCACTCTTCATGAAATCTTTAATCGTTTGATCATCGAGTTGAATACGACTGCCAATGCCGTTTATTGTATTGACAATATGAAATTCATTCAGTTTTTTGACCGCTTTACGGCTTGTCCGCTCACTGACTTCATACAGTGTCGCAAGCTTTGCCAAAGATGGCAATAAATCCCCATTATGATAAATACCTGTTTTGATATCGTTCATGATGTCCGTTACTACACGTGTGTATAAATATTCTTGTGAGCGATTGCTGACCCAACTGAATTTCGCCTTTTCCTTTATCGTCATCCCCTGAGTCAAACGTTTGGTATAACTTAAAGTAATATTCTTTATTCCTTTACATAATGCATAGATTAATTTACGAAGCATGAAATCATTTCCCTTTAATACAAAACGCAGAGCTATCGTAAAGGTTTTCTTCATAGCATCAAAATTGTTTGTTAATTTTTTATGCTCTTCTTCGTTTTGAACAAGCGGTAAAGTAAGAGAATTCATTAATGTTAAAAACAAATCATTTAATATCGGATTATCTAAAAAAGATAATACATAAAGATAAAGATCATATAGGTACTCATAGACGTCAATTTCATTCACCAACTGACGTTGTGATAACGCAATGACCTTTTCTTCTAATCCCTTTATTTGTTCTTTGCTTGCATTACGCATACAAATAACACTAATATCCGGCATGATCCATTCTATTACCGTGAAAACATCATAAATCATTTGATAAGAGTCTAGCATAGTCTGGCGATATTGTACATTGTTATCAAAATCATTAATATCAAACAACACTTTAGCCGGGCTGCCTTTTTCAAGCACAACATAACCATGACTTTGCAATTTTTGTAATGCTGTGCGCATGGTATTACGCCCAACACCATACGCTTTACATAAGGTGTTTAAAGATGGAAGTTCTTCATTATAACGATATTTTCCATTATGAATCGTATGCAAAATCATGCGGTAAACATACTCATATAATGTCTTTTCTTGTTCCATCTCTACACCTCTTTCCATATATTTCTAATTGTTATAACATATAGTAATATATACCACTCATTTCTATAAAAAGCAACACAGAAACATAACATAAAATAAAAATTACATATTCTGTAAACACATATTTGCGATTACTGCCTTTTCTTTCGTTTTATATTGCTTTCACATGGTATTCCTTACTACCTTTTGTCGTATAACTATATATAATTTTTTAGTAATGTATGGTTGAACATTTGATAGTTTCTAAACATGTGTATGTCGATTGATAATAAGTCTTGCATCAAACTTGAAAATGAAGAAAACTTAAAGTCTAGCATAGCACTGCTATGTATGCTTTGTCTTTTAGCATGAAAAAAAGATCATAAGTGATCTTTCTTACGTATGCATGTTTCTGTAATAATCATATCCAAACACACATCATGTGGTTCTATTGGTACTTTTTCAACCTGTTGACAGTCAAAAGCCACACCAATTTTAAGAGCCCTGCATTGTTTCAAATAACGATCATAATATCCTTTTCCATGTCCCAAACGATATAGATGTTCATCAAAGGCTACAATTGGCACGACGATCACATCCAGTTCATCAGCCAAAAGCACTTTTCCTTCGATTGGCTCTTGAATTCCATAAGCTCCTTTTTTCATTTTACAACCTTTATACCACATGCGAAAACACATGGAAGTATCGTGTAATACTACTGGAAGCCCATAGCTCTTTAGATGTACATCATCTATGCAAACTTCATTGCCATAACTACGATATAAGGCAATGGTACCTTTTAAATATGGTTCTAAGCGTTGGACAATGGCTTTACTTTTGCATGCTATCTCCCTTTGCGTCAAAGCATTACGACGAGCAAGAGCAAGCTTTCGCACAGTTTCTTTCATCATCCGATAGAATCACTCATATCCAGTTTTAACAGCTGGTTTAATTCAACTGCATATTCCATTGGTAATTCTCTGGTAAATGGTTCTAAAAAGCCCATTACAATCATCTCAGTTGCCTGTCCTCGTGATAAACCGCGGCTCATGAGGTAAAACAGCTGTTCCTCACTGATATTAGAAACCGTTGCCTCATGTTCAATCTGACTTGTCTTATTCTTTGAAACATTCGTTGGAATCGTATCACTGCGAGATTGTTTATCAAGAATTAAGGTATCACATTCCACTTTGCTTTTCGCCCGTTGTGCCTTTGGACCATGGAATACCAACCCGCGATAATTTACTTCACCGCCATTTCGTGATACGGATTTTGAAATAATGTTGCTATACGTATCTTCTGCCAGATGTATCATTTTCGCACCAGCATCCTGGATTTGCTTTTTCCCAGCTACAGCAATAGAAACACAAATTCCCTTTGCATATGGTTCCGCTAATATACAAGCAGGATATTTCATATTGACACCTGATCCGATATTGCCATCGATCCATTCCATACTGCCATTCGCAAAAACTTTTGCACGTTTTGTAACTAGATTGATAATATTATCACTCCAATTTTGAACAGTGGAATAGCGACATCTGGCATTTTTATGAACGAAAATTTCAACAACCGCCGCATGCAATGAATCTTTTGAATAAATCGGTGCTGTACAGCCTTCTACATAGTGTACATCTGCACCTTCATCTACAATGATCAGCGTACGTTCAAATTGCCCCATACGTTCGGTATTGATACGGAAGTAAGACTGTAGCGGCTTTTCTAAATGAACGCCCTTAGGCACATAAATAAAACTTCCTCCGCTCCAAACGCAACTATTCAAAGCTGCAAATTTATTATCGGTATACGGTACGAGCTTACCGAAATACTTTTTAAAAAGATCAGGGTGTTTTTTTAAAGCTGTATCCGTATCAAGAAAAATCACCCCTTTTCTCTCTACTTCCTCTAACATGTTATGATATACAGCTTCGGAATCATATTGTGTTGTCACTCCGGCTAAGAATTCCTTTTCTGCTTCTGGTATTCCCAGCTTGTCAAACGTTTCCTTAATCGTTTCTGGTACATCTTCCCAACGTTGCTCTGTTTTATCACTAGGCTTGATATAATATGTATATTCATCAAAATTCAGTCGCGAAAGTTCTGGTCCCCAATCCTGGATTGGCATTTCCATAAATTTAGCGAATGCTTGTAAACGATAATTCAGCATCCATTCTGGTTCTTGTTTAATACGAGATATTTCCCGTATTGTTTCCTCTGTTAATCCTTGTTTCGTTTTATAAAGGCTTATATCTTCATCATGAAAACCATATTTATAATCTTCACTAGGTATCTGCATATCACTCATTTTTTAGCCTCGCTTTCCTCAATCAGCTCTTCCATTGCTTTCCAGCCGATCGTAGCGCATTTGATGCGATTTGCTTGCTTTCCTACGTTATGAAAGGCAATCGCCTCCTGTAAAACATTTTCATCAAAATCTTTGCCATCAATCATCTGATAATAATTAGCAATTATTTTTTTTGCCTCATCGATGGTTTTCCCTTGTAAAAGCTCACTCATGATGGAAGTTGAGGAAGTTGAAATGGTGCATGCCACACCATCAAAACGTATATCCTCAATGATTCCATCTGTTATCTTGCTTTGCACATAAATATCATCGATACAAGATTCACTGGCCATATGTTTCTGTAGATAGCCATCCTCTTTCTTCAATTCATGATTTCTGGGATATTCGTAATGATCCATGATGATCGAACGTAGCATCATGGGATCGTTCATGAAATTATTCATCTTACTTCCTCCTGCTAGAAAAATACATCTAAACATGTTTCCATAGTTGCATTTGCGCATACAGCTAAGAAACGATCAATCTCTTCTTTGGTATTATAGAAATACAAACTGGCACGAATCGTCGCACTTGTCTGTAATACTTCATTTAATAATTTAGCACAATGTTGTCCGCTTCTTACGGCAATACCATTTGCATTAAAGAAGGTAGCCGCATCTTGTGCAAACACCCCTTTCACATTAAAGGTGATGATGCCGGTATCATTGTTTTCATTGTAAAGGATAATATTATCCATCTGTTTCAATCTGGCTACAGCATACGCATGCAATTGTTGTTCATAACGATGGATTTCTTTCATCCCAATTGCCTGCAAATAACGTATGGCTGCATGCAATCCAAAAATACCTTCGATTGGTTGTGTACCACTTTCAAATTTATAGGGGGCATCCTTTAACTGGATATTTCCACAAACATCAAAACGTGCATTACTGTCACCGCCCAACAGCATTGGTTCCATTTGCGCAAGTAATGCTTTCTTGCCATATAGGATACCAACACCAGTAGGTCCACACATCTTATGCGCAGAAAACGCCAGAAAATCACAATCCATATCTTTAACATCGATTGGCATATGAGGCGCACTTTGTGCAGCATCAACAACAACGATAGCTCCATAACGATGGGCCAGGGCGCAAATTTCCTTCATTGGTGCGATATAGCCAAGTACATTGCCAATATGTGCTAATGCAATAACCTTGACACGCTCATTCATCATTTGTTCCAGCATGTCCATATCGATGCGTCCATCTTCTTGTAAAGGGATGTAGGCTAAGCTAGCATGACATTTGGTAGCCACACGCATCCACGGCAATACACAAGAGGCATGCTCTGCCTCACTGCTTAAAACGATGTCGCCTTCTTGCAGCAAACGTTCTCCAATACCGTAAGCCACCATGTTTAAGCCAGCTGTAGCACCTGATGTGTAGACAATTTCTTCACTTTCCGCATGTAAGAAAGCTGCCACATCTTCTCTTGTCTGCTGATATTCCTGATCTACAAAATAACTGAGATCATAATCTCCACGGTGTGCATTGGCACCATACTCTTCATAATATTTAACAACAGCATCAATCACAGCACGTGGTTTTAACGTCGTTGCTCCATTATCTAAATAAATTAATGGATGTTGTTGCATCATTTTTCCTTGCAACATTGGAAAATCCTGACGGATGTTTTCTACATTAAGCATGCAATCCCACCCTCTTTTCGATTTCATTTTTCATTTCATCATGATATGTCGCATCATCAAACAAATCACTGATAGGCATTAAATAGCCGACTGTCAAAAGACCTAATGCTTGTGAACGGCTTAATCCGCGTGATTGTAAATAATATAATTGATTTTCATCCGGTTGCCCAAGCGTCGTCGCATGACTTGCCTTTACATCATTTTCATCAATGTAAAGCACAGGCACAACTTCACTGTTGTGATGATCACTCAAAGTCAAAACGCGTGTTGTCTGATGCGATTCGCTGGCATGTGCACCCTTAACGATCTTACCAATAGCTTCCATGCGATAATTACCTTCATCTTCGACGATCGCATAATGCTCCATTTGACTTTTCGTATGTGCTACCTCATGATGACATTTCACATAAAAGTCTTTTTGTTCTTTGGCAATACAAGCGCTGCGCACCATTACCTGCGCACCACTTTCCATCAATTGTACATCCAGTCTAATCTGTGATGCCCCATCCTCAATTTCCCAATAGGCGATTGTTAATATTGCATCTTTATGTAAAACAGCCTGCTGATTCAACATATTCTTTTGCTGTTTTACATTCTTCATCAAGATCGTAAGGGAAGCTCCTTCTTCTAATTCAATACAAGAGGTTCTTAATGCCTCTATACCACCATATGGAATTGCCAGTTTTACGTTCAGGTGTTTGTCTACATGAAGATTAAATTGTGTTTCGTTATCATCAAGCGTTATCACCTGAAAGCCAGATGTTGATACATGCAGTTCCATATTAAACACCTTTGGTTCCTGCAGCACATTGCTGCAACAACGCAACTTTTTTCTTTTCTTCCTTTACGACCTGCACATGATATTCCTTTTCAATCCAGTCATAACCTTCTTGATCGATTTTTTCTATTAACTCACTGCCACCGCTGACCACAATAGCACCATCCACTAAAACATGGGCGTGTGTTGGCTTTAATAAATCCAAAAAGCGTGCATAATGACTTACTACGACCAATCCCATGCCTTGTTCGATTTGCATTTCATGGATCATTTTAGCTACCAATTTCAATGCATCGACATCTAAGCCTGAATCTATTTCATCAAGCATTGCAATTGATGGTTTCAACATCTTCATCTGAACAATCTCATTACGTTTCTTTTCACCACCAGAAAACCCTTCATTTAAGAAACGATGTGCCAAATCCGGTTTCATTTCCATTTCTTTTACTGTTTTTTCCATTTCACGGATAAACGTGAATAAAGGAATCGGACGTTCTCTTCTTGCATTCATTGCCGCTCTTAAAAAATCAGAATTCGTAACACCGCTAACCTCACTTGGATATTGCATACCTAAAAAAAGTCCAGCTTTACTACGTTCATCTACTTCCATGGCTAAGACATCCTGACCATCTAACGTAATACTACCACGTGTTACATGGTATTTGGGATTTCCCATAATGGCAGCTAACAATGTACTTTTTCCATTCCCATTTGGACCCATCAACGCATGTGTTTCATGCTCATGTATTTCCAAATTTACACCTTTTAATATCTGTTTTCCATCCACATCTACATGCAGATCATCTATTTTTAAACAACTCATGTATATCATCCTTTCAAACAGTATTATCATACCAAATTTTCTTTTGATTCACAATTGTAACGATTATAAAGTCTTATGCAATGTGAACGATAAGTGAAGGTTTATGGGAAATTGTCGTAATCCTTTTGAAAAAATTGCAATTTATCTCCATATTTATTATAATAAAACAGTATGAGTTTAGGAGGACCTATATGATAGACACATTAAAGAAGCAATGGTTCGTTGTATTGATTGCACTTATTTTCATCGGATTTACCGTATTTATCATCTATGATACAAATAAGGGCAAGCTCCCTGGTAAAAGCGAAAATGGTAAAGATGTCATTGCAACGATCAATGGAAAAAGTATTTCAGCTGATGATCTGTATGATTCCATGTACAAATCAAACGGTGGTAATACCCTTTTATATCTGCGTTTCCAAGCAGCTGTTATTGATGAAAGCGTCAAATCTACAGATGAAATTGAAAAAACTGCAGATCAATTAAAAGAGTATTTGAACAGCAATGCGCAAAATCAGGCGAGCAGTTCTGGTCAGAGCGCTGAAGAGTATTTGAAAACAGAATTAGCAAAATATGGATTCCAAGAAGATGAATTAGATTATTTCTGTAACGTACAAGCAAAAATGTCAAAAATGCAGAAAGACTACATCGACAAACATATGGAGGAATTATTTACACCGCTCTATGAGAAAAACAAGGGACGTACGGTTTCTCATATCTTAGTGAAAATGAAAGATGCTAACAATCCTACTGAGGAAGAGATGAAAACCGTCAAAGCAATTGAAAAAGATTTAAAGACCATGAGTTTTGCCGAAGTCGCTAAGAAATATAAGGATAAAGGCGACACATCAAGTGCTGAAAAAGGCGGCTATCTTGGATACATGGACTCTACAACAGGCTTTGTAGACAGCTTTAAGAAACAGGCGTTGAAGATGAAAAAAGGTGAAGTTAGCAATTGGGTCAAAGAAAGTAATGACAATTACAATGGTTGGCATATGATCAAGGTAGAAGAAACCGATAAAGATGCTATCCTAAAGGATAAAAAAGCAAAAGACTCCATCTATAGCGCTATTGAAAACGCAAATAGTGATTTAGCAAGCAAATACATCAGTGAAGCCATGAAGAAATTAGATGTAACATATGGTAATGATGATATCAAAAAAGACATCCAGGCATCCCTGGAAAGCAAATAAGGAGGCATGGAAATGAAAAAAGCAGGACTTATCGTATGTGCATTCGCCATGCTGGCAACTCTTACAGGATGTAAGGATGCCGTTGCGGATATATCGAATGGCAGTGAAAAATTAGTAAGCGTTGGCGATACGACAATAACTAAAGATAAATTGTATAATCTGCTAAAAGGCAGCAATGGTGGCAGTGCTACAATAGAATTAGTACAAAATAAAATATATGAAAAAGAAGGTATCAAGCTTAGCGAAGATATGAAAAAAGAGGCCAAAAAGACATTGGCATCCACGAAAAAAACGTTTGGCGGCGAAGAAGCCTTTCTAAATGCTATTAAAAGTTATGGATTCAACAGTGAAGAAGAATATTTAGAAAAAGCGAGCTACCCTTCTTTATTAAACAAAGAATTATTAAAGAAATATGCAAAAGACAATCAAAAAACATTATTTGAAAAATACCATCCGGTAAAAGCGAATGTGATTCAGATAGAAAAGCAAGAAAATGCCGAAAAAGCACTTGCTGCCTTAAAAAAAGGCGATAGTGCGAAAACAGTAGCTAAAAAATATGGCAAGACAGGAACCTATGATGGAAGTGAAAAAATCTACTTCAGCGGATCTGGACTTCCTGATGTTGTTTTCAGTAAAATTACTGCAACATCCAGTAAGGGACTTATCAAAGAAGTGATTGAAGATACAGAAGGTAAAACCTATTATCTTGTCAATTTAACAAATATTGATCCTAGTAGTTTTGCTGATGAAGCAAATGACGCTTTAGTTGCTGGTGTTAGTGATTTATCAAACACCATGATGGAACATTATTTGAAGAAGTATAACTTTACAATCTATGATATTGATATCTTAAATCAGATTAAGAGCACAAACGAAAGCTATATTACCCAGAAATAAGAGCGTTGCCGCTCTTTTTCTTTTATCTGAATTCTGTTATAATGACGTTACAGAAAGGATGATCATAAGATGTGTATTTTTTGTAAGATTGCCGCAAAGGAAATTCCCTCCTATTGCCTTTATGAAGATGATGAGGTCATGGCTTTTTTAGATATCTCACAAGTAACCAAGGGCCATACTCTGGTAATTCCTAAGCAACATTATGATAACTTTTTAGAATGTGACAGTAAAACCTTGAAACACATGATGGAAGTTGCTCAAAAGCTGGCTAATAGAATATGTAAAACATTGCAAGCAGAAGGAATGAACATTCTTAGTAATGTAAATGAAGTGGCTGGACAAAGCGTTCCGCATTTCCATATCCATTTAATTCCACGTTATTCAAAGGAAGATGCTTGTGTCATTCAATTTCATGAAAGTGAAAAACAAGATCTAGAGGCTTTGGCTGAACTCTTAAAGACTGTATGACTTTGTTATCACGATAGCACTTAATAAAGGTATAAAAAAGGATCCATTAATTGTGAAATGAATCCTTTTTTTATTACGCTTCGTATCATGCCATTCCATATAAGAAGCTATCCATGGTCATTGTTATTTGTCATCGGTATACACAGGTAAATCTAAAAATGTTATATGGAATTGTTTCCCATATTTATTCTGAATGACTTTTTCAAACACTTTTTGATTTGTTAAATCTTTTGTACCACTATAAATCAGTTTTTCACCATAGATATTTTCCTCACGTAACATGAAAGAGGTATTAATTTCATTATATGTAATCATATAATAAATCGTACTTTCCTTCTCTTCTAGCTTTTCACCTTTTGCGGAAACATTGACCTGACCTTTTGCCGTTATGGCATAAATATCTAAGATTCGGTCTTTATTACTTTTCTTGTTTGCATCCATAAAAATACGATACATTAATTTTTGCTCTTGTAGTTCTGGTTTCGAATTAATGTAGAAATCAGTGAAATCTTCATTTAAAATCTGTTCCATATTCTTTTTTAAATAACTGGTTCCTCTTTGATTGATTTCTTTCAAAAAAGCTGGTTGCAATTCATCGACACTGCTTAAACGTTCCGGTAAATTTTCTACTGTTATCTTTCGTATCGTATGAATGGGATGAATATGGTATTGATCCGCCAAATCTTCATCATAGGTGCTGCTTATCAAAAGCGTATCGCCATTTTGCAAATTCTTCTTAGGTGAAACCTTATACGCAACGGAATCCATAAATTCTTGTTTCCGTTGATTGTAATCCGTAATACTATTAAAAACCTTAACACTGGCAGAACCACTTTCTCCATCATATACAATAGAAATGTCCTTTGTTAAATCAACATCAACTGTTCTAAAAAACAACATATAACAAGTCGCATACAAGCTGATGATAATTGCCAGCATACAGATTGAGGTAATGGTTTTACTTTTCATTGCCTCTTTTCCAGGCGGTTTAAAGTGTGTGCTCATACACTCATCCTTTCTGTTGACTTCCTATTTAGTATACCATTTTTTATGAATCGTTACCATGCTTTCTTCTTACGTATTTCTTACTTATTACGTATCGCATATTTGATTTCTCCTTTATCAAGTCTCAACAAGACCATCTTTTTATATAATCATACGATGTTGATGAATATATGAAATAAAAGAATCCAACACTGCTATGATCAATCCTAAGCGTGTTGGATTTCTTCCCTTTTCTATTTACCTTCTTCATCTTTTAAACGTTGTACACATGCCTTCCTTACTTCATCATTCACAAATGCGGAAATATCTTGACCATAGCGTACCATTTCCCGAATGATGGTACTAGATACAAAAGATTGTGAAGGAGAAGCAAATAAAAGGATTGTTTCAATATCTTCAGCCATATGCTGATTGATACTAGCAATATCGCGTTCGTACTCATAATCCTTCACACTGCGAACACCGCGAATGATGGCAGAAGCTCCATGTTTTCTTGCATATTCTACCGTCAGACAGGTATCGTGATCAATGCGTACGTTCGCTAATTTCGCACAGGCTGCTTTCATAAACTGTAGGCGCTCTTCTAAAGTGAACGCAGAACGTTTTTCTGAATTCTCTAATATGACAACAATAACTTCATCAAACAAATGGCTAGCTCTGGTGATAATATCCAGATGTCCATTGGTGATTGGATCAAAGCTGCCGGGAAAAATGGCTTTTTTCATAATGGCCTCCATTCTTTCGCTACATGCGGGCACAAATTTTCTAAACACACTTACCACTAGTTGTTTTATAGTTTTTAGGAAAGAACACTATAGAGCATGTGGAAGTAAATGGTATTTCTTATTTGCTTAATTTAAATAAGTACCTTTGCCGTATTTTTAAGTTCCCCATTTTTATCAAGTTTTCACCCTTACCTCTTCTTATAATATGTAATACGCGTAATGCCATAGGTGGCATCTTTTACCTGCTCTAATGTTCCATAATACTCTTTAAAGGAATCCTCTTTAAGACTTTCGCAAACAACATCAGCTCCTGAAGAAAGCAGATCATGTTCCTCCAAGTAAGTTAAGATCCAATCAATCTGTTGTTTTTGATAAGGTGGATCTAGATAAACAAGATCAAATTTTCTTCCTTGTTCACTAGCAGCTGCTAGAGCTTTCTTGTAATCCATCTTCCATATTTCACAATTTTGCTGAATGCCTAATGTTTTAATATTCCGACGTATAGTCGCAATCGCCTTGCCATGAATATCACAAAGGATGGAATGGGATATGCCACGACTGATAGCTTCCAAAGACATATTTCCACTACCACCAAACAAATCCAGCATCTCACCACCATCAAAATATGGTCCAATTCTTGAGAATACTGCCTCTTTTACTTTATCTAAAGTAGGCCGTGTCGCATCCCCATCTACTGCCTCTATAACACGAGAACGAAATTTTCCTGCAACTATTCGCATTTTTTTCAACTCCTTATGTATAAACCAAAATTGGATGGGCATCATACTAGTGCAACCAAGTAAATGGTTGCTACCCCCCAATCTTTGTTTCTCCTCTTCCCTTTCTTAAAGAGTCCCTACCCCTTGGGGCTCTTTTTTTATCTACGCCTACTTTCACACTGCCCTGACGTCGAATGCGTGAGATGACCCCCTGAGATATTCCTATGGCACTCATGATAGACATCAAAGAACTACCGCCACTGGATATAAACAATAATGGTACACCAGTCAACGGTATCAATCCGCTGACACCACCGACATTCAAAACAAAATGTACAAAAATATACATGCCGGTACCAATCAAAATAATTTTATAGCCTTCACTTTGCGTATGAAAAGCATAATAGAATAAGCGTTGTAAAATAAGCAAGTAGCCGATTACTACGATACCTAATCCAAACACGCCTAATTCTTCTACAACGATAGAGAGGATGAAATCATTATCGGACTGTGTAAGATATCCATATTTTTGAATAGAGCTACCAAAACCTACACCTGTGATACCGCCTCTGGCGAAACCATATAAGCCATTAATCAATTGATACCCTACACCATGCGGATGTTGGAAAGGATCGATGGCGATATCCACACGACTACTTACATGTTTAAAAACAGGCAGTTTTGCTACCATCGTACTTCCGGTTTCACTCATAAGGAACAATGTACATACTGTGCCAACTATGAGTAACAGTTTTACCGTACGCTGTGCTTTTCTTAAACTGCGATGGGAAGGTATTAAAAAGCAGATTATCGTGATCATCGTCAATACCAACATCGTACCTAAATCACGCTGAAATAAAATTATCACAAAGAAAACAATAAAGAATATGACTGGAATGCGCACAATTGTCCAAAAATCATAGTTTTTGCGACCTGCCAATTCTACATACACAGCCATGATAACCACCATGAAGATTTTAGCAAATTCCGAAGGCTGCAAAGTGACCTCCATTCCAGGAATCGGAATTTGAATCCATGCTTTAGAACCAAACGTTTCTTTTGATACTAAAGTAAATGCCAATAAGCCTAATAGTATTAAACCAGCATAAAGATAAAGCTTCTTTGCCCTTGTCATCGTAAAGTTATTAGCAAAAAAAGTCATTAAGACATATGAGAATACCACAAAAGCCATCTGTTTGAGGATAACTTTCACCAGAACCAGTAAGCCACCGGCCTTTCCGGCATTCGTTGAAATGATCATTAAAGTACCAAAAGCAATTAGGATCAACACAGCTGCCTGCAGCGCCACATCAAATTTCTTTGGCATCTTTAAAGATACAATTATATTTTTTATCCGCAAGTGACATTCTCCTTTCTTTCATGTACTCTTAATGATATCATATTCTATATCATTTTTTAATATTTATTTAGCAAAACTCTTCCATTCTGAAAGAAAAGCGTATAAAATAAAGAACGAAAGAAAAGGAGTCTGTATATGAGCTTTAATTATGATAACATCGTTAAGGATAGTGATCCTATCGTTAGAGAAAAAAGCGTCACCGTACCAATTCCGATGCATGAAGAAGATAAAGAATTGTTAATGGACATGTTGCAATATGTTCGTGACTCACAAGACAGTGAACTGGCAGAAAAGCAGAACCTACGCCCAGCCGTCGGCATAGCGGCGATTCAATTAGGAATTCCTAAAAAAATGCTTGCTGTTGTTGTTCCTAAAGATGAAGAAGAAGATTATGAATTTGCTTTAGCAAATCCTAAGATTATTTCTGAATCAATTCAAAAAGCATATCTGAAAAACGGTGAAGGCTGTTTATCTGTAGAAGAAGAACATGAAGGCATCGTTCCTCGAGCTGCCCGCATTAAGGTCAAAGGCTTTGATTTATTACGTAATGAAGAAATCGTAATTTCAGCTAGCGGTTATCTCGCCATTGTATTACAACATGAAATGGATCATTTCAATGGTACTTTGTTTTATGATCATATCAATGTTACGAATCCTTGGCAGGAAATTCCAGACGCTAAGGTTATTGAATAAATGCTCATTAAGAGCATTTTTTATGCCCAAAACAGGTAGTTAAATGAAAAAAAGATACAGAAGCTGATTATTTTCGCTGATTTATGTTATAATAGAAAAAGATATAGGGTGCATATCAAATATAGTAAGAAAGGAGTTATTATGATAAATCATCATACAACAAATAAAAATCGTGCACCGAGAATCAGTCAGGATACAACGAATAAAGACAGTTATAATAAAATAAATACCGAACGAGGCGATACGCTAATTTATGCAATGGGCGGATTAGGCGAAGTCGGAAAAAATATGTACTGCTTTGAACACGAGAATGAAATCTTAATCATTGACTCTGGTGTTCGTTTTCCTGAGGACGATCTTCTCGGTGTCGATTATGTCATTCCAGATTATAACTATCTGGTGAAGAATAATCGTAAACGTAAAATATTAATTATCACGCATGGTCATGAGGATCATATTGGAGGAATTCCCTTCCTTTTAAAAAGTGTTGATATCGAAGCTATTTACGCACCGGCTTTTGCGGTAGCGTTAATCAATAAAAAATTAGAAGAACGTAAAATGCTAAGAGGCGTTAAAATCGTAGAAATCAATGATCGTAGTTCGGTCAAGATGCAACATTTCACATGTGGTTTCTTCAACACGACACATTCGATACCTGATTCTTTGGGTATTTTGATTAATACGCCAAATGGGCGTATTGTTGAAACTGGTGACTTTAAATTTGACTTGACACCGGTTGGCAGCAATGCTGATTATCAGGTCATGGCTTATATGGGACAGATTGGCGTAGACTTATTAATGAGTGATTCTACCAACTCTGGTGTAGCGGATTTTTCCATTTCTGAAAAGAAAGTGGCAGCAGAAATTTTAGATACCATGAAAAAAACGGATGGACGTTTAATTGTAGCAACCTTTGCTAGTAATGTCTATCGCGTTTCGCAAATCTTAGAAGCGGCTGTTGCTTGTGGACGTAAGGTCATTATCTTTGGACGTAGCATGGAGAATGTTGTAACCATTGGACGTAAAATGGGTAAGATCAAGGTTGGTGAAGAACACTTCTTAAAACCGGAACAGCTTTCTCATACACCAGCATCAAAGACATGTATCGTATGTACCGGCAGCCAAGGAGAACCACTTGCGGCATTGTCTCGTATTGCGAATGGAACACATCGTTTCATCAAACTGATTCCTGGTGATACCGTAATTTTCTCTTCTTCTCCGATACCTGGTAACGGAGCTAGTGTCAATCAGGTTGTTAACAAATTATTTAAAGCCGGGGCAAATGTCCTGACAAAATCAATTTTAGGTAATTTGCATACGACCGGCCATGCCTCACAGGAAGAGCAGAAATTGATGCTGCAGTTGATTAAGCCGAAATACTTCATGCCTGTCCATGGGGAATATAAAATGTTGAAACAGCACAAAGAAACAGCTATGGAGACTGGTATTCCTGAAGAAAATATCTTTACTTGTGCAAATGGGGATGTATTGATTTTGCGTAATCACCATGTATACGAAAGCAGCTTCCGTATTGCGGCTGATGATATTTATGTTGATGGCAATGATATCAGCGGTGTATCTACTGCCGTTTTAAAAGATCGTAAGATTTTGGCGGATAATGGATTAGTTGCAGCTATCATAGCGATTGATTCAAAAGAAAATAAAGTGTTATGCAAACCTGTTATTGTATCTCGTGGATTTGTCTTTATTAAAGATAGTCAGGGCTTATTGAAAGAAGCAGAAATGATTGTATACGATGCATTGAAGGAAAAAATGAAACAGCGTACAACCTTTTCTGATTTAAAGAATTGCGTGCGTTCTACTTTGGAACCGTTCTTATACAATAAGACACATCGTAATCCTATCGTTATTCCTGTTATCATTAATTCAAAAGCGGCTATGGCAGCCATGGCACAAGCTAGAGCCACACGCGTCAATCAACGAAAAACGCCACGAAAACCAACAACACATGAACCATCTTAACCGAAGGAAACCTTCGGTTTTTATTTTCTTATCCTCTTCTTTATGGTAAAATAAATGAGAATATGAGGTGTAAACAGCATGGTGAAAAAACTAGTAAAAATTGTTTCTGTATTATTACTTTTTGCCCTTCTAATTGCAGGTGTTTTCTTTTATTCTATCTACTATTCTGTGGATCATGTGAAGCTTGTAAATGAAACAATCAGTAGTACAAAAATCCCCACTTCAATGAATGATATTAAAATTGCTTTTATAAGCGATATCAAATATCATGGGTTTATGAAAAAAGAAAGACTTTCTACCATGATGGAAACCTTAGAAACCGCAGGGGCTGACATTGTTATCTTTGGCGGCGATGTCTTTACTTCCTTTGAAGAACAAAAACCCGATTCACAAACCGTGCGTGAAATTACTTCCCTGTTACAAAATATTAAAGCTCCATTAGGTAAATTTGCTGTATTAGGAGATGAAGATCTAGTAAGCAAAGAAGCCAAGCAAAAAGTCACCACTATTCTTTATAACAGTGATTTTGAAATTATCACCAATAAGAAATTGCAAATTCGCAACGGCAGTAAAGATAGCATTACACTCATTGGCTTAGATTCCATGATCAATGGCAACCCAAATGTATCCAAGCCTTTTGATAACATTAGTTCTGATGAATTTAATATTATGGTAACGCATTGTCCTGATATCATTAATAATAATGAAATTAACACAAAGTATTTAGATATCATCCTCAGTGGTCATTCTCTCGGTGGTCAAATTTATTTGCCATTGATAGGAGCTTTACAGAAAAGTGAAGGTGCTGATACATATTCACATGGTAAATATAGCATCAATGAAACTAAGCTCTATGTTTCCAATGGTTTGGGGACTGTTAATATGGATATGCGTTTGTTTGCCAGACCACAAATTTTGATCTTTCGTTTGGTGCATGAAAATTAACATGCACCTTTTTACAAACATCACTTCTAAAAGGAGGTTCTTTCATGATTGAAATCACATTTACAGAAAGTGCCGGTGGCGGTTTAAAAATGGCTCATGCCCTTTTGCACAATCAGCAATCTTCTTCACAAACCACCTTGCCAACAGAAATCCCACCTTCTTTTCAAGCATATGTAGGGGAAAATGTGTTTTGTTTTTCCCTTATGTTAACTGTTGGAAAGATTTCTGAAGAGCTGTTCTTTTCCCAACGTCAAGATATACTGCAGCAGCTTTATCATGATTTACCAAAAGATCTTCCTAGTGGAACACAAATGGCTAAGGATTGCATAGAACAAACCAAGCAGCAAATGACGATGTTAAAGAAACGCTTACAAGAAAAAGAAACAATCCGTATCTGGTACAGCCAAACACCGGATGATATTTGTGGATTTTATTGGTTTTGTCATCTATTACAGCAATGGCAGTTTTCAAATACTGTATATCTTCTGAAACTACCTGATTGGGAATATCATGATGGAGATCATGTTAATGTGAACCATCTTTGGAGTGAAGTTGCCCCAGAAGCCTTCTTCTCTTACCTTCCCCTTCAACAAGTTGCTCCCCCATCGCTGATTCAGTATTATGCACAATGCTGGCATACATTGCAAGAGGAAAATGGTAGTTTACGTGCCATCATCAATAATAACTTACTTACTGTTCCACTTACTTTTTATGATTTCCTCATCATAAAAACTTTTGCTAAATTTCATAAACCGGTTGTTGAAGCCTTTGTAATAGGAAAGCTTCTTAGCAAAGAAGCTGTTGGAATTCATGATACTTTTTTACATGCACGCATTCAATTTCTCCTACAAAAAAAACTATTGAAATGCATTGAAAAAGCTGAAGATAAACCTTATTATGATAAACTTCTCCTTAGCGACTATCTGATGTAAGCATATTTCAGCTATGTACTAGTCTTTTGTTTACGCTAAATTCAACAGATAATTATGAAACATACATAAAATAGTACGAAATCATAAATTTATGGAAGTTACTATAAGAATCATATCACAGAAGGATGTCTAGCTGGCATAGTTTATCGTAAAGCCAGCGCCTGCACAAATATATTAAAGCATCCCTATTTCATGCAATAAGGAGAAGATTGCAATTGCTGAGAATCGAAAAAAATGATTTATAATGATACTAATTCCTTTTCCATGCATTTACTAATCCTCTTACATACTATGAATTCATTTTATCGTAAACATACATACAAAAAGAAAAAATCAGGCAGTGTTTTGCCTGATCTTTTTACTGTATCTACGCTTTGATTCTAATACTTTTTTGTCTATGCGCGTAATTGGGCATCAACATCATGTTTCAAAGTTTCCAGGATTTTATCAAAGATTTCATTGATTTCCTTATCCTTTAAGGTACGCTCATTTGACTGGAAGTTGATGGACAATGCTATTGATTTATGTCCTTCTTCTACATGTTCACCGGTATAAACATCAAAGACTTCTACGTTTTGAATGATGTTTTCTTTACCCAATTTACCATTTTTACGAATGCTGTTTAAGATATCCGCAACCTTTACATCTTCTTTAACAACCAATGCCAAATCGCGTGATACACTAGGATATTTGCTGACTTCGATAAATTTAACCTTACTTGCTTTATTGTTTAACAGCACTTCAAGATTTAATTCCATGCCATACACATCATCAATCGCATATTCTTTTGCCATTGCCGGATGAATTTCTCCAAAAATACCCAGTAATTCTTTACCCAAATATAACTCTGCACTGCGATATGGGTGGAAATGTTTCGTATCTAATTTATTTTCTTGAACACGAATACGATTATTACTAAAGCCTAATGCTTCCAGCATGCTTTCAGCCAATCCTTTTAACGTGTAGAAATCAACATCCACACTGAATTTCTGCCAACGGTTTTTCTGCAAAGCACCACTTGCCGCAACAGCTAAGCGTTCTTCTACATGATGATTGCCATACACATTACTGATTTCAAACAATGCTACATCATGCTGATTTCTTGCCTGATTATAAGCAATACATCCCAACAAGGATGGCAGTAAGCTGTTTCGTACATAACGGCGATCTTCACTCATTGGTGATGCCATTTCTACGATATCCTGACTGCATGGAAGGATAGCATCTTCGATATGTTTTTTACTTACCAAAGAATAGCTGACAGCCTCATTATAACCAAGATTACTTAAAATATCGCGTACTCTTCTACGCATTCTTTGACGATTATCTAAAGCCCCTAAAGTTGCTGGCATATATGGCAAAGTACTAGGCAAACGATCATACCCTAAAATACGAATGATTTCTTCTGCAATATCTGCTTCCATACTGATATCGGTACGATAGCTAGGAATGCAGACATGAATGTTTTCCCCTTGTTTGCTAGGAGCAAAGTGCAAATCCTCTAATACTTGCATAACTTCTGCTTCGGCAAAGGTTGTACCTAGCAGTTTGTTGATGCTGTCCAGATTCACATCAAAGGCAACCGGTGTATAGTGATTATCCCCATACTGAACAGTTTCTTCAATACCATCCGCATCTGCATATTCACGTAATAAAGCAACTGCTCGATCCATTGCCTTGAAGGTTGCCATCGGTTCAATGCCTTTTTGGTAACGCACACTGGCATCGGTATTCAGATTCAAACGGCGTGCCGTATTACGGATTGCCACATGATGGAAGATGGCTGCTTCAATGATAATTCCACTTGTTGTATCTTCAATCTTAGAATCATCACCGCCCATAATACCAGCAATACCAATTGGTTTTCCTTCGGTGGTAATTACGATATCATCATCAGTTAAAGCATAATCAACACCATCTAACGCGGTATATGTGCATGCTTGATGATCTTTTACCGTGATTTCCTGAGCCGGAATCGCATTGATATCATAGAAATGCAAAGGCTGTCCAGTTTCTAACATGACGATATTGGAAATATCTACCACGTTATTGATCGATTTCATACCGGCTGCCATTAACAGCTCTTTCATCCATTTTGGTGAAGGTTTGATAGTCACATGATTGATAACCTTCCCTAAGAATAATGGACATTTTTCTGTTTCACTGGAAACTTTTAATTTCGTAGGTGTTCCTATATTAGCACTGCCTTCTTCATAGGGCAATGTCACTTCTTTATGTAAGATAGCCCCGGTTTCCAAAGCCATAGACCAAGCAGCCATACAATCGTTACGATTTGGTGTTAATCCAACATCCAAAATGGCATCATCCAAGCCTAGATATCCTAATGGATCTTCATTGCCAACAGGTGCATCTTCATCCAAGACCTCAATTCCGTTTTTACTTTCTTCACTCAGCATATGTGCATCAACACCAAGCTCCAATAAAGAACAGATCATGCCATTAGAGGCTTGTCCGCGAATCATACCGGCTTTGATTTCACCATCAGGTAACTTTGCCCCAACACGAGCAACGATGACCTTTTGTCCAGCGGCAACATTTGGTGCCCCACAAACAATTTGCTCACTTGTATCCCCTAGATCCACCTGACAAACATGCAAATGGTCACTATCTGGATGTGCTTCACAGCTCAATACCTTACCAATCACCAATTTACTGCCACTTGACATATGCGCAACGCCTTCAACTTCCAAGCCAGCATCGGTAATGCGTTCGGCCATTTCTTCTATCGTAATATCGGACAGATCCATGTACTGTCCTAACCATTTTTTACTTATTATCATGCCAACATCCTCCTACTCGAAACGATTAAATGTCTTCAAGAAGCGAAGATCATTTGTATAGAAATTACGTATATCCGTAATGCCATATTTCAGCATAGCTACACGTTCAATACCGACACCAAACGCAAAACCGCTGCATTTCTCAGGATCATACCCAGCCATACGTAGCACATTTGGATGCACCATGCCGGCACCTAAGATTTCAATCCAACCGGTTCCTTTACAAACCGGGCAGCCCTTGCCTCCACATACATGACAACTAACATCAACTTCCACGCTAGGTTCTGTAAACTGGAAATAGCTTGGACGGAAACGAATCGTACGGCTTTCACCGAACATTTTCTGTGCTAAGAATTCCAAGGTTCCCTTTAAATCAGATAAGGTGATGCCTTCTGCGACAACCAAACCTTCACACTGCATAAACTGATGAGAATGCGTTGCATCATCATCATCACGGCGATAGACCTTACCTGGGCAGATGACCTTGATTGGCAGATGGCAATTTTGTTTTGCATAGTATTCCAATTGGCGCATTTGTACGGCAGTCGTGTGGGTACGTAGCAATTCTTCTTCATTGATGTAGAAGGTATCCTGCATATCTCTGGCAGGGTGATCCTTTGGTATATTGGCACGTTCAAAGTTATAGAAGTCTTCTTCTACTTCCGGACCTTCAGCTACCGTATAGCCTAAACCAATAAACAAATCTTCAATTTCCTGCTGGATGAGCATCAAAGGATGTAAATTGCCCAGGTTCGGCTTTTGACCATCTAAAGTGATATCAATTTTTTCCTTTTCAATCTTTTCTTCCATTTCTTTGATTTCCAACACCTGCTTGCGTTCTTCTATCGCATCCGCAAACATTGTTTTGACCTCATTGACCTGTTGGCCAAAGGCAGGGCGTTCTTCCTTAGGAAGATCTTTCATTGATTTCATAACTTCCTGAATCGGACCTTTTTTACCAAGATACAATACACGTAATTCTTGCAGATCATGCAAACTTTCACAGGCTGCAATCTTAGCAAGGCCTTCTTCTTTGATACTTGTAAGCTTTTCCATACTTTCATTCCTTTCTGCTTATAAAAAAAGCCGCAAGCTACAGGAACCCATGCGTATGGGCGGTACCATCCTGTTTCATCTTGCGACACACTTACTTACAATACACAGATAACCGCTGTGTGATACGGGGGATCATTACTCCCACTCCTAGGTGAATTCATAAAGGCTTTTCACAAAAAGACTTTCAGCTGGTGTCTTTTCTCTCTGGGTGAAGGCATTTTACTACTAGTCCTCATCAACGTATTCTTTATTATTATAAAGAACTTATGCTGAAATTACAAGGGGAAAATCAGAAGAATCAGATGTGCAACAGCATTCACACTCATACACAACAGGATTCCTAATATTGTAGGAATCAGAAATGCCAGCCATGTCCATTTCCAGCTTTGCGTTTCTTTATGAATAGTCAATAATGTGGTAGCACATGGAAAATGCACAAGGGAGAACAGCAGCGTACAAATGGCAGTGATCCATGTCCAACCATGATCAACAAATAAACTCTTAAGTAAGGTCAGATTACTTAGATCATTCATAGAACCACTTGCCATATAAGCCATAATCATAATAGGTACGACAATCTCATTTGCTGGAAATCCTAATAAGAATGCTAATAGAATTACCCCATCCAATCCCATCAATTTCGCAAAAGGATCTAGAAAACCGGAGACATATGCTAAGATCGTAATTCCCTGCACCTCCACGTTGGCGAACAACCAAATGATGATGCCGGCTGGTAACGCCACACTGATGGCCCTTCCCAAAACAAATAAAGTACGATCAAAGATAGAACGAAGGATGACCTTACCAAACTGTGGGCGGCGATATGGCGGTAGTTCCAGAGAAAAACTAGAAGGTATACCCTTTAATAAGGTTTTCGATAAGACTTTTGATACCAAAAAGGTCAAAAAGATACCAAACAAGATGACAAGAGTCAGCAGGAGCGTAGCAAATAAACCATTCCACGGTGCTGCAAACATACCGGCAAAAAACATGGTGATAATACTGATAAGCGTAGGAAAACGTCCATTGCACGGCACAAAGACATTCGTCAAAATAGCAATCAAACGCTCTCTAGGGCTATCAATGATGCGAGCACCGCTAACCCCAACTGCATTACACCCAAAGCCCATTGCCATAGTCAATGCCTGTTTTCCACACGTACAAGCCTTTTGAAAAAAGCCATCCAGATTAAAGGCAATACGCGGAAGATAGCCAAAGTCTTCTAATAAGGTGAATAAGGGAAAGAAAATAGCCATAGGTGGCAACATGACGGCAATGACCCATCCTGCTGTCTTTACCATACCATCCACGAATAAACCTTCTAGCAGTTTTGCCACATGCAGCTGCTCACAAGCCTGATGTAGCCATGCTTCCAATTGAACAAAGAAGGCACTTAGATAAGCACTTGGAACATTGGCACCGGCAATTGTGATCCAAAAAATCAATGCCAATAACACGATCATACACAAAAAGCCCCACACCTTATGCGTAACGATACGATCCATACGCATATCCTTTTCTAAATAGGATCCATCCTCAATCTTGACACACTGATCACAGATCATCTTCGCTTTTTTTTGTAAGGCATTCACTATGATATCCTCAAATTGTTCATAGCAGCCACTTCTTTTTAGATGTTCCTGTTCCTGTCTGACCATAGTCTGAACTTCCTCTTTATTCGTCAAGACGGCATAAAATTTTTCGTCCTCTACTTGCGGATCAAGTAATTTTAATGCCAGAAAATGATGATTCCATCCAGGCGCATGAATAGTCTGTGCCAGTCTTTCGATTGCCTGTTGCAATTGTGCATCATAAGACAGTACACACCACTCACGCAGTGGTTTTTGAGCTGTTTTTTCAATGGCTTCCTTTAAGCTGCGAAATCCTTTTCCATTACGAGCACTCATGCCAACGACTTCAACCTGTAATAAGTTAGCTAATTTATCAAGATCCAGATGGATGTGTTTCTTTTCGGCTTCATCCATCAAATTAACAATTACTACAACACGATTCGTAATTTCCATGGTTTGTAAGACTAAATTCATATTGCGTTCTAACATCGTCGCATCACAAACGACCAGACAGACATCACATTTCTCAAAACAAACGAAATTGCGTGCTACCTCTTCCTCACTAGAATGTGCTAAAAGTGAATAAGTGCCAGGAAGATCGATCATTTCATGAATGCGATCATGATGTGTAAAAGTGCCACTAGCCAGTTCAACAGTTTTACCAGGCCAATTCCCCGTATGCTGTTTCATGCCTGTCAAACCATTAAACACTGTACTTTTTCCGACATTTGGATTTCCCAACAAGGCAATTGTATAGCCCTTTGTTTCTTTTTCATATAATTCATTAATTTCCTCATTCATCTGCATTAATTTCTCAAACAGCACGAAACTCCCCCTTTTCGCGAACTTCGATGTTCTTTTCATCGCTCGCACGCAAAGCAATCTTACCACCTTTTACAATATATGCCCGCATACCTTTGGAGGGTGAGGAAAGAATAGGTTCTACGATATTACCCACAACAAAGCCCAGATCCATCAGCCGGCGTTTCATATGTGCCTCATGATGTAATGCTATGATTTCCACCTGTGTAAGCAAAGGCACCTCCTGTAATGTCATCCTTAAACACCTCCTATGTTAGTATATTGAACCTGGTAAAAATAGCTGATGGCAAATACCTAGACATAGAATAAGATATGTACAAATGCAGCTAGGTTGTATAACTTAAGACAAAAACATAGAGAATTCGTATATAATAAAAAAGATATCTGCAAGAGATGTTTGCAAATATCTTATCGGTTTATAAATTAGTTAATTCCTCATCTAAACATTTTAGATCCTTACGAATAGTTAAGGCTTGCGGACATAGCGTTTCACACTTTCCACATTGTTGACAATGACTAGCTTTTTCTTCTTCCTTCATACTAGTATACGCATCTTTGGTTTTTTGTGCAAAGGCATATTTAGCATACTCATTCCACAATTTGAAATTTTTAGGAATATCTACACCGAAAGGGCAAGGCATACAATAACTACATCCGGTACAGCCATTGCGGGTACGCTCTTTGATCTTCTTCGCTGCTCTTTCAACCAACTGACGTTCTTCCTCTTGCAATGGTGTGAATTGCTCGAAGGTGGAAAGATTATCCAAGACCTGTTCCATGCTAGACATGCCACTTAAGACAACCTTCACATTTGGTTTGCTGGCAACCCAACGCAATGCCCAAGAAGAAATGCTTTTTTCTGGAGCGTATGCCTTCATTTCGGCAGCGATATCTTCTGGCAAATAAGATAATGAACCACCCTTGATTGGTTCCATAATGACCATTGGAATCCCTAGCTGCTCAGCTAAAGCATAGCCACGATCTCCGGCCTGTACATCTGTATCTACATAATTATATTGAATCTGACAAAAATCCCAAGCACGATAAGTTAGAATTTCTTCAAAGACCTCATAACTATCATGAAAAGAAAAACCAAAATTGCGAATCTTTCCTGCTTGCTTTAATTCCTCACAATAGCTCACAATACCTAATTGTTTTGCCTTTTCCCATTTTGCTTTGTCTAAGGCATGTAACAAATAAAAATCAACATAGTCTACATCTAAACGCGCAAGCTGTTTCTCAAACATTACCTTTGCATCATCTAAAGAAGTAAGATCCCATAAAGGAAGTTTGGTTGTCAGGTAAAAACTATCACGTGGATATTTTTTCAGCACCCTGCCCACAAAAGGTTCACTATCACCATGATGGTAAGGAAAAGCCGTATCAATATACGTCACTCCATGGGCAATGGCTGTATCCAACATTTTCGTTGCTTGTTTCTCATCAATGCTGCCATCCTTGTTCGTTGGAAAACGCATACAGCCAAATCCTAATAAAGATGGTGTATATCCATGTTTCATCTCTCTATATTCCATGTGAAAATACCTCCTACTTTTTTTATCATTATACTATGAAATTTTAAAAGAAAACAGGACTATTTCATCCTGTTGTCAATTCCTTTAGGTCAAATGGTGTCATTTGGTATACATAATTCAGCCAGTTGCGATAAAGCAAATTGGCATGGGCACGCCATTTAAAAAGCGGCTCTTTGCTAGGATCATCTTCAGGAAAATAATTATATGGAATCTGAATTTCTTTGCCCTGGTTCAGATCACGGAAATACTCCTGTGCTAAGGTATCCTTTCCATATTCTAAATGCCCCATAATGAAGATACGGCGAAAATCACGTGTAGCAATAATATTAGAGCCTGTTGTATTAGAGCGTGATAAAACTTCCAGTTCCTTGACCTCTGCTAAAGCTTCTTCATCAATCGCTGTATGGCGAGAATGCGGTGTCATATGTACCTCATCAAAGCCATTGGTCAAAAAGTTATATTCATCACACAAGAGCTGCGGGAAGATACCAAATACTTTATGTGGAAGTAAATGCTTTTGGATCCCATAATGATAATATAAGCCTGCCTGCGCACCCCAACAGATATGCACGGTGGAATAAACATGGGATTTGCTCCATTCCATGATCGTACAAAGCTCTTGCCAATAATCCACATCTTCATATTCTAAATGTTCTACCGGTGCTCCGGTAATAATAAGACCATCGTAATGGTTCTCCTTCAACATGGAAAAATCATCATAAAATTTCAATAAATGATCGGCACTGGTATTCTTAGAAACATGGTTGCTGACCTTCATAAAGTCAATATCTACCTGTAAAGGTGATTTACTGATCAAACGCAAGATCTGCGTTTCTGTTTCAATCTTTTTCGGCATCAGATTTAAAATAGCAATGCGCAATGGACGAATATCTTGTTTTCGGGCAACATCCTCTTCTAAGGCAAAGATTTTTTCACTTTCCAAAATCTCCTTAGCAGGCAATCCATTTAGTATATTAATTGGCATACCAAATCACCCTAAATTTGCGCAAAGGCTTGTTTCAGATCATCTAAGATATCTTCCACATTTTCAATACCGCATGATAAACGTATCAAGCCTGGGGTAATACCGCAATTTACCAACTGTTCATCACTTAACTGACGATGTGTTGAGCTTGCCGGATGCAAGACACAGGTACGAATATCGGCTACATGGACTTCCAAAGAAGCGAGTTGTAAATGATCGATAAAGGCAGCGGCGCGCTCCCTTCCCCCTTTAATGGAAAAGGAAATAACTCCACAACAGCCATTTGGCAGATATTTCTGTGCCAAAGTATAGTATTTAGAACTTTTTAAGCCTGGATAGTTTACAAATTCAACAGCTTCCTGACTTTCTAAATATGCAGCCACTTTCTGGGCATTTGCACAATGACGCTCCATGCGCAAAGCCAGTGTTTCTAAGCCTAGGTTTAATAGGAAAGCAGAATGGGCAGCTGGATAGCAACCTAAATCACGCATCAGCTGTACGCGTGCTTTGGTAATATAAGCAGCCTTACCAAAGCTTTCGGTATAAACAATACCATGATAAGATTCATCCGGTGTGCTTAAGCCAGGAAATTTTCCATTATCCCAAGGAAAGTTCCCACTATCTACGATCACACCGCCTACCTGCAAGGCATGTCCATCCATATATTTTGTCGTTGAATGGATTACGATATCGGCACCCCATGCAAATGGACGGCACAAAATCGGTGTAGCAAATGTATTATCAATTAATAAAGGTACATCATGGGCATGTGCTAGTTTGGCAAACTTTTCAATGTCCAACACATTCATGGCCGGATTCGCCATGATCTCACCAAAAACGGCCTTGGTATTCGGACGAAAAGCAGCTTCAATTTCGGCTGGCTGTGCATCCGGGTCAACAAAGGTAACTTCAATGCCAAACTTCTTCAAAGTAATGGCAAATAAATTCACCGTTCCGCCATAAATCGTTGAAGAAGAAATCACATGATCTCCGCTTTCCAACAAATTCATCAAAGCTATGAAAGAAGCACTCTGTCCACTTGTTGTACATAGTGCACCGATACCGCCTTCCAATGCGGCAATCTTTTTTTCTACTGCATCTACAGTAGGATTGGAAATACGTGAATACATATGCCCTTCTGCTGTTAGATCAAATAATTGTCCTACAAAATCAGTTGAATCATATTTATATGTCGTACTTTGATAAATGGGCAATACACGTGGTTCCCCATTCTTTGGTTCATACCCTGCATGTAAGCATTTTGTTTCTATTTTCATAAACGCTCCTCCAATTTTCATATGTTTAATTTTACTATCATTTCTTTCATTATTCAATCTATTTTTATTTCACTCCTACACAGGTTCTTCCTTTGATCTGATCCAATACCCGCATGACCTCCATACTGGCTGCCTGTGACATTAGCGGACTTTCCAATAGTCCTTGTTCCATGCAATCTACAGCATGTTCGATTTCCGGTGTAAAATCACTCTCCATACAAACTTGAATCTTCTCTTGCCCATCCTCTTTCACAAGAAGTGCCTCGGTGTTCTTCCAAAAATTCTCACAAACGATATAGCCGTTATCTCCATATAAAAACCCCTTATTTTCAACTGTCATATTCCAACAGCTGCGAATACTAGCCATGATGCCATTTTCATATTGTAATAAGCATTGCATAAAATCATCATACCCTTTTTGCGTAAGATGGACCATATCTTTGCAGGATACAAGCCTGCTATTGGCAAAAAAGTTTGCATAAACCAATGGGTATACACCGACATCATAACTACAGCCCCCATCCTCTTGACGATAGCCCCAAAAATCATCCGGCATATTTTCCTTACCAAGATCATAACCATAACTTGCCTCAATATAGCGCAATTGCCCGATTGCTCCATCCTGTATCATTTGTTGAATGGTCTGATTTAAAGGAGTAAAAATCGTTTTTTCTGCCTCCATTAAAAAACATCCTTGTTTTTTCGCAAAGGTAAAACACTCCACTACTTGCTCATGATTAGCAACAAATGGTTTTTCACATACTACATGCTTATGATGCTGTAAGCATGCCATGATATGTGTATAATGCAAATAATTAGGGGTACAGATATACACCATATCTACCTGAGGATCATGCAGCAATTCCTCATAGCTCCCATAGGCTTTGGGGCAAGGATGTTGTTTTTGAAAATCTTGAGCGTGTGCGATATTTCGCGATGCTACCGCATATAGCTGTGCATTGTGTGCATAGGCAATCCCCTTTGCAACACGATGTGAAATCTTTCCTAATCCCATGATACCGATATTTTTCATAGACGTTACCTTCCTTTTCCTTTATTGTAACGCAAGGAGATACAACTCGTAAAGAAGTCATTTTCATATGTTTGATTCTTTGTTATAATGAAAAAAAAGGAGGCTTTTAAAATGGAATATGAAATCAAAGGCGGGCAATTACCGGTTGTTGTTTGTCATTTACAAAAAGATGAAAAAGTATTTACCGAATCCGGTGGCATGTGCTGGATGGATGATGGATTTGAAATGTATGCGAATACACGTGGTGGTTTACTAAAAGGATTAGGCCGAGCTATGGCTGGTGAATCCATTTTCTTAACAACCTATACTGCCGGCAACGATAATAGTGAAATTGCCTTTGGCTCTAGTTTCCCCGGTAAGATCTTACCCATTACCTTATGTGATGGAGAATGCATCATCATTCAGAAAACAGCCTTTCTAGCTGCGGAAGACAGTGTCACCTTGCAACCATTCTTCCGTAAACGTTTAGGAGCCGGTTTCTTTGGCGGAGAAGGTTTTATCCTACAAAAACTGATAGGACCGGGAACCGCCTTCTTAGAAATTGATGGCGATATTGTGGAGAAAGAGTTACAACCAGGACAGCTGTTAAAGATCGATCAAGGCTATATCGCGATGTTTGAAGAGCATGTAGATTTTGATATCACAACAGTAAAAGGTTTAAAAAATAAGTTTTTAAGTGGTGAAGGTTTCTTCTTGGCAACCTGTAAAGGTCCGGGCAAAGTATGGTTACAAACCATGCCATTCTCAGTCTTAGCTGATCGTATCATCGATATTGTACCACATCAATAAAACAATGCTTCCTTTCAAAGCCATCTATCCTGATGGCTTTTTCTTTTGCGAATATAGATGGTTCTTTTTTACAAAAAGGTATTGTCAAATTCACAAAAATATTGTATATTATTAACGCAATCAAGATGCGGGTGTAGTTCAATGGTAGAACTTCAGCCTTCCAAGCTGACTACGTGAGTTCGATTCTCATCACCCGCTCCATTAAGAACGATAAGCGATGATTCCTATCATCGTTTTTATTTTCTACTTTCATCATATTTCTTTTGCTTCATCGATTTCATCATAGTATTTTACCCTTATTTGCGATACAATAGGCATGGTGATAAAGATGAAAAGAAAACAGACTTGGTTTTATATAGGCGTTGGTGTTGTCCTATTGTTACTAATCTATATGATTGGTGTAGGTGCCAATGGGAAAGCTTTGGCTGCCCGCCAAAAAGTTTTTACCTTTCATAAAGGTGAAGTCTTGCCAAAGAAAGCAACTTATTATGTAAAAGGCATCACCAATCCCAAAAAAGTAGAAATGGACATGTCCCAAGTCAACACAGATAAAACCGGCAACTATATCCTACATATCAAACAATCTTCACATACCTATGATGTAAAGATTCAAATCATTGCATGAGAAAACACCGATAAAGGTTAGCTTCACCGGTGTCTTTTTTTATTAACGCAACATTGTTTTTGCTGCTACTGCTAATACTTTGGGATTTCTATTGTATGGTGTTACCGGACATATCTTCTTATCAATGCCTAACAACGTATACACAGCAATACGTGCTGCACGGACGCTGTATTCTTCAGTAAAGACCATATCCTCTGGAATCTCAACAAACTGAGAAATCATCGCAAAGTTTGTAGAACCTTCAGGCACAACCAGTGGACGATCAGATTTCGCACGTGGTTGGAATTGGGAATCAATGTATGGCATCATGCAAGGAATGACATTCACTACAGTTTCAAGAATATCCTTCGTATCCTTTTCAAAATGCAGATGTCCTAATAACTCAAGCAACAGTTCTTCTCCTGTACATTCCCGCATAGGTTTTTTAACATAATCTCCAATTGCCTTGGTATAGAGACCATAGCCCCAGAAAATCGTGGTATCCGCATCTTGTGCTTTAAAATGCGGTTGTGCGGCAACTACAATGCTCATCAGCCAGCTAGAGTCTTTAAATGTCATTAACGCTCCGCTGCCTGGGATATTCCCTGAGAATTGCTCAATCATCTTTAACAGCTTATTACCTTTCATCGTGACTGTGAAACTTTCCCAATTTGTTTCCTCAGGTTTGCCAAAGAATGGTGTTGGATCACCTAGTGAAGGTTTCTTTTCAGCAACCTTACGCCATAATTCTCCACTCATAGGGGCATCCGGGGTAAACGCTGGAGCGTGATGATAGTCGCCTAAAGTAGCATTATCAGTCATACAGCCATTGGTCATGATACAAATATCTTCTTCATTTAGATGAATGGTACGCTCTCTGCCATTTTCATTGAGATGAATGTCAGTAACTGTAATGGCATCCTCTTTAAAATCAATATCCTTCACAACTGCCTTGATGCTAAAATCAACACCAAAGCCATCCAAATATGCCTTTAAAGGAAGAATGACGGATTCATATTGGTTATATGGTGTACGTGTAACACCTTCTAAGGTTTCAATACGTGGGAATTCTAAGATCATGCGGTTCATGTAACGGCGGAATTCAAATGCGCTTGACCATTTCTGGAAAGCGAATGTTGTCTGCCACATATACCAGAAATTCGTTGTAAAAAAATGAGGACTGTTCGCAAACCATTCTTCAATGGTCACATTATCCAATTTTTCCTCAGGGGTTGCCAGAAGTTTTGTCATCAACACCCGATCAGTGTTGTTGAACTGCATGCTGGTAACATCCTGAATTACTCCATAGCGATCTATTAAACGTGCTTGTGCATGCGTAGGATGCAAATGATCAAAGTTTAAAATTTCTTCTGTAACGCTTTTCCCTTTCCAATCGAGAGATGGAATCGTTGAGAATAAATCCCAGAAATTTTCATAAGTTTCTTCATTCAACATTCTACCGCCACGACAAACAAAACCGTTTTGCATATTGCCGGCACCATCATTACTGCCGCCAAGGATCGGTAAACCTTCTATGATATGAATATTTTCTCCATGAAATCCACCATCCTGCAGTAAATAGGCAGCTGCTGCCATCGTTGCCAAACCTCCACCAATTAAGTAAGCTTGGCGCTCTCCTTCACGTCCTGATGAAACTTTACAACGAGCAGTTTCCCTATTTCTTTCTTGCATACGTTTTACAACGCCTGCGGCTACACCGGCGCCGGCTGCCACACTTGTTGCGATAATGAGTTTTTTTACATTTTCCTGTTTCATAATGATATTCCTCTCTTCTGTATGTTTATCTACAATTTAAGTATAGTCATTTCCATTTGGAAAGTATCTATACATATATGTTTTTTTGTATGATTTGTTTATGATACTTAAATATAGCAAGTTCAGAAATCACCAATATCTGCATAAGCTAATATTTTTGCTTTGTAACTGTTTTCAAGGAAGTTTGTGGATTTACCCCATACCATTTGTCCAGAAATTTCATAAAGTGGAAAGAAAGGAGGTTCTTCATGTGGCAAAAGTTATCGTTTATGATGTATATAGCGAAGCTTTAGAAGTTTTTGATTTGAGTGAAAATGACACTATGCCATATGTGTATGGTGATACCATGCGGGTAAGTGAGTTCCGTGGTTCTTCACGTTCTAATGTTTTATGGACGACGAATGCTGCCATGGAATCCTGGAACGCGACAAGACGATCTTATGGCGCTCCCATTCCCTTTCGTTATGCCTTTAAACGTATATGGGAAGGCGGGCATGGCAGACAGTCCCAGCATTATGCAGGGGTATCCTTTGATGTCGGTCAGGCATTGTCGCAAACACAGCGAAATCGGATATGGAATGTCGCAAAGAATCTAGGTGTTTGGGTATATGTAGAGCCTATTTCAATGACACCGACATGGGTTCATTTCGATAAACGTTATGGCACTCCTGCGTGCAGTGCTGGTTATCCTACCCTGCGACAAGGCAGTCGAGGTGTGTATGTGCTCATTTTACAAGATGCTTTAAATGCTTTAGGTTATAGCACACAAACATTGGATGGCGCCTTTGGAAGTAATACTCGCGCCGCTCTTATCGCTTACCAACGTAATAATGGATTAACAGCAGATGGCATAAGTGGTTGCGGAACATGGACACGTCTTGTGAATGAAGTAGTAGGTATTGGCAGAACACCTACAGTTATTGATCCTTAATAAAAGATTTTTTATCTTAGTATTTTTTCATGAGTAAAGGGCGATAACATCGCCTTTTTATAAATTATGAAAGCATTTAATTATAGAATAAAACGCAAAACTACTCGTCTAAACCAAGATAGTATTTTAATGTCAATAACTTTTTGCATTCTATATTTAACAAGTAGCCTTATCCAGCCTATTGCATTTTACATTAATCGAACGTTTAGATATAACATCTTCCCATTATATTTAAAATGTGGTTATTCTAGATGTGACACTTACTTTTTACTAATTTCTTTATATCCTCTACATGGACCTCACTTAACACACGGTAATGTATCCAACCACCATCTCCACAGGCATATTTTTGATCAATATAGGCTTGTGTATATGATTCTACCTTATCATAAATGGATTCAAATTGTTGATTCGTAAGACGAATCATTACAGTAAAGGCATCTTTTTCAGGAAAAATATTACAAATCAACTTGTTCTTTTTCCGAAATGCAATTCCCCATCCATAATGATTTCCATAAGGAAAAACGATATCATAGGTTATATCAGAATATTGCATTAACCATGAATGCAATATTGTGAATAAGGAAGATGCTTCTCCACAATATGCTTTCATTGCTTCTATAGTAGGTTTATTTTGTTTTTCTAGCATTCTTTCATACATAAAATCAGTTCCTTTATCATTTTTATATTATCCCTGCATTCATAATTATAAAAAGCACATGATTTCTCACATGCCTAAATACTGACGTAATTCTTTTGCATCATCACTATATTTCTCCGCAATATCCAACCCAATTTTCTGTGTACGCACAAGCTTAGCTAACGCAAAATTCAATGTCTGCATGCCATCTTTTGCCCCTGTTTGAATCTGCGAATTGATCTGATGTACCTTATTATCACGAATCATACTGCTAATCGCATCATTTCCAACCATAATTTCCAAAGCAGCTACTCTGCCTTTTCCATCTAGTGTTGGAAGTAATTGCTGTGTGATTACCGCACGTAAGATTCCTGATATCTGCATACGGATCTGTTCCTGTTTATGAGGAGGAAACACATCAATGATACGATCAATTGTTTTAGCTGCACCAATCGTATGTAAGGTGGAAAATACTAAATGTCCGGTTTCCGCCAAAGTAACTACTGCTGCTATCGTTTCATAATCACGCATTTCTCCAACTAAAATAACATCCGGATCTTCACGCATTGCACTGCGTAATGCCGTATCAAAGGAATCAACATCACGTCCGATTTCACGTTGATGAATCAAAGCTTTCGAGCGTTCATATAAATACTCTACTGGATCCTCAATCGTTAAGATATGACAATCTCTACGCTCATTGATATACTGCATGATAGCTGCCAATGTGGTAGATTTCCCACTTCCGGTAGGACCTGTCACTAGTACTAAACCACGTGGTTCCATTGCTAACTTCTTAAGAACATCCGGCAGCATCAATTCCTCTAAAGAACGAATACGATTATCAATGATACGTATAGCCGCTGCTAACTTATCCTGTTGTCGATATACATTTACACGTTGACGTTCATGCTTTTGATCAACATACGTAAAGTCAATATCTTTTCCCTGTTTCAACTGTTCCATTTGCAAATCATTCAACATGGATAAGATCATTTCTGTTGTTTGTGCATTATCAAACTGTTTAGGAAATTCAATCAGCTTTCCATTTTTACGAATCATTGCCGGACCATCTACATTCAAATGTAAATCACTGCATCCATTCTCACGCGCATATTGCAAAGCTTCTTCAAGTAATTGATTCATAAAGCCTCCTAATCAGAGTATACACTGATTTTACGTAATTCATCAATCGTTGTTAAACCATCTTTCACAAGCTGTATTGTTTCTTCACGCAGCGTTCTTAAATTTTGACTTTTTTTCACATAAGCATAAATATCATCAATATCTTTATGACTGGATATCATACGTCGCATTTCTTTATCAATCAAAATAATTTCATGCACTGCGGTTCTGCCTTTATACCCTGTCTGGTTGCATTGATGACATCCTGCTCCACGATACATATATTCGACATCTTCACCAAGTTCTTCACGTTCAAGCGCCGTTGTTCGTATCTTTTCTTTACAATGTGGACAGATTGTTCTAACCAAACGCTGTGAAACACTACCAATTAAAGAATTGGCTACCATATACGGCTCTACCCCCATATCCTGCAAACGAACAATCGTACTAATTGCATCATTGGTATGTAAAGAGCTTAATACCAAGTGTCCGGTGATTGCTGCTCTGACAGATATAGAAGCGGTTTCTCCATCACGTGTTTCACCAACCATGATAATATCGGGATCCTGTCGCAATAATGCACGCAATCCCTTTTCAAAGGTCAAGCCTGCCGCATTATTAATCTGCATCTGATTGACACGTTCAATGTTTTTCTCCACAGGATCTTCGATCGTTGAAATATTTACCTGACGTTTTGCCAAAGTTTCCAAAATCATATATAACGTCGTTGTTTTCCCGCTTCCGGTAGGCCCGGTTAAGTATATGATACCATGCGGCATTTCCATCATCTTGCGCATCTTTTGATAATTTTCTAAATTCATACCATATTGAGTATCATTCAGAATTGGCGTATTGCTATTTAAAAAACGTAAAACGGCCTTTTCTCCATACACTGTAGGAATGACAGATACACGAAGGTTCATCTTCGTACCTTCTAAGGTCGTAACAAAATGACCATCCTGAGGAACACGTTTTTCAGCAATATCCATATTTGCCATGATCTTGATACGCACAATAAGAGATTGATGTAGATTCTTTGCCAGCTGAACATAATCAATGATCATTCCATCAATACGCATACGTACCATGGTTTTATCTTCAAATGGTTCAATATGAATATCACTTGCATTTGCATTATACCCTCTTGTCAGCAAAGAGCTAAACAGTTTAACAACCGGTGTATCATCTTCTTCAGAATTAAATAATTCACTTTCATCAAATTCAAAAGAAACAACATTTTCATTTGCCACACTGGCAGCTTCACGTGCCTTGATTTCCGCATAATAATAATCAATCGCTCGTAGAATTTCTTTCTTTTCACTTAAGCATATAGCAAGATTCATACCTGTAACTAATCGTACATCTTCAATGCCATAGAAATTCAATGGATCACTGGTAACCACCGTTAAGCGTCCATTATTCTCAGAAATCGCAATCAGATCATACTTTAATGCTAAAGTCTTTGGAATCTTTGCTACGGCATCGACTTCGATTTCTACATTGTTCATATCAACCAATGGTTCATTTAACTTATCACTCAATGCTTTTAACATCTGTTTTTCGCTGATAAAGCCTAAATCAATCAAATGCTGACCTAAACGTTTTGATCGATCTTTCTTCTGCTCGGCAAGTGCTGTTTGAAGTTGTTCTTCAGAGATATAACCATATTCTTTTAATACTTCACCTATTGGTATATTTTTCATAAGAGTGCGTCCTCCTTATTATTTATGATATTGTTATCTTCTTATACTAGAAGAAAAGTAAAGAACAGGAAATTGAAAAGAATTACCACCAAGTTGTTCTACATGCTGGAGCGCTGATAGTATCATTATTTATGTCAATTAACTCCCATCCAGCTTGTCCTTTTGCAACCATATCTTTAGGATGTTCTCCAGTACTTACCCAGGCGATATTCACACGGTAATAGTTTCCATCAACATCTTTAACAATATCTCCCTCAAAATAAGAACTATATTCATCAAAATCCTCACTTATTTTTTTCCAGTAATTACGACTATTTGCATTTGATCCAGGAGGATCTTTTTGTAAATGACCCCAATTTAATTCCACATGATATATAAAACGATATATTTGACCCTCATAGTACACATATTCACCTGGATAAATCCATTGTCCACCTTCCCATTCTAGAAGTTTACTTGAGCAACGTTCATATTCACCCGCTACCGTTTTACTACTGTTATCTGTAGGAGTATCTTCTTCAATTTTACATGTTTTCCGTGGAATATCTTCATATTTAATATACTTCCAAGTTGCATTATCATTGGGTCCACCTGTCGGAGCATATGGTGTCCCTTTTTCAGTTGGAGAATAATCTCTAATCTTGATATAATAATAACCACCATTCGCAGGGTATTTCACTACATCACCTTTTTCATAAGCACTAAAAGTTTGCCATACGCTCGGTATACTAGCATAAATAATACTTTTCCATGCCCCATCGTCATTATGATTAGGATCACTCTGTGAGTTATTTATATCTACTATAGCCCTATACCAACTGCCAGAGCCCTGAGGAAACTCAACAAAAGTACCTTTTTTAAAATTCTTACCTTTACTCCAAGTATCAGTATTAGAGTCATTTTTACAAGCGATTTCCCCTCCAACAGTTCCATCATAATCTGTATCATCCGGTTCTTCTTCACCACCGCCACTAGATTCTTTATTTTCAAATTCACCATTGCGGTAATAAATAATATGGTCTGTCAAATTTTTTGTTTCCGCCTGTAAAGGATTTGCATTTTTATTATGTTCCATATTCAAAAGTTCTAATGTTGTTGAAGTTTTATATACTTCTTTTTTCTCGCTATCGTTATTCTTATAATAAATGAATTTCAAATCAAGTCGATTTTCATTAAAACCCTTAGCACTTATTTCTAATATTCGTCTATTATAAAAATCATCATTATATGCTTCACTATCTGTTGCGTCAACATGACCGAGCATTAATCTACCATCTTTGACATAAAGCCATTTCCAATCATTTCCCTCAGGTCTTTCTTCATTACTTTTTAAAACCTTTACATCACTTGCATATAACAGCTGATCTCTTACGAAATCCGCCAATAGATCTAAAGATTGTTTATCCGCATCTGTTGTGGCAGCTTTATTAAAATACCCTAGAGAGTTCAAAATTAAAGAACCAGCAATCATCATAACTAAAGAAGAAATAAGCAAAGTCACAATGATTTCCATTAAAGTAAAGCCTTTATTATTAAGTTTTTTTGACTTCATAGTTATTTCTCCTTCCTAACGTCATCACGAATTTACTGAAATCCAACAATCATCAATATTTTCACCATCATAGTTCTCATCAGGATCTAAGACATACCAACCTGAATTTTGTTTCTTCACTTCTTTATGTATAAAATCCTGAAAATCATCATACCTTTGTTCTGTTGCCCCATTTACAGATATATAAGTGTCATGATAATAAGCACCACTAAACATCTTATCATCATAAACAATCGCAACTGTAATATTGGAAGGCTTACAATACCATTTATTATCTAAATAATTATAAATAATTGAAATATTATCGACGTTTAATTCATAAGGAGAATATTCATAATATTTATTAGTTGTCGATAAATATATCAACTTTTCATTACTACAATTTGTTGATATCGTCTTATTTTCCCAAGCATAAAACGCATTTATATAAAATGGTTGGCTTTTATATTCAGAAGGCAATAGTTCATTTGGAAATGGTTGAATTTGATAAGTATCTTTTAAATTTTTAAAAACATGATCATTATAGCCATCTCTTTTACAAGTACTTTGATTTAATCCACAACTCTTTGTTTCACTATCATTTAATGTAGCATATAGATCATTTCCTATATTTACACTATCTTTATATACATCAAAATCCTTTAACGGAGTGGTGCTCTGTTTAATTTTAGTGATTGCTTTTAAAACGATATCTGCACCGTTTGTACCTGTATACTCATTATAGGTAGCTTGTACTTCTATATCATCAACACCATTATCAGCATGCAATATATAAGAGGCATCTTGATCTTTTTTATTCACCTTTACTTTATCTTTAACTTCTTGATTGCCTTCGATAAAGGAAAACATCTCATTGCTAGCTGTTTTAACTTTAGCAGCTTTGCCCATTCGTTGAATAACACCATTGAACCCTGCCGCAATCGTTATAGAGGAAATAGACAGAATCAAGATAGCGACAATCATTTCAATTAATGTAACACCTTTATTGTTCATACCTATAACCTCCTTCTCATTTTAAGCTATTTATCTGCTATATTTTCTTCTACAAAGCTACTTATTAAATTATCATATATAATTCTTCTATTTTCGGGAGTCCCACTATTCAATTGTGCCATGCTAAGATAATCATTATTCCCCCATTGATTTACTCTAAAATACCAGTGTTGCGTAATTGGATCAAAAACTAAAATTGGTTTCCAATCAGAAACAGCACCACTTTCCGTTGCCGTTGCATAGATGAAACAGACAGGCTCGCCATCTACTACACCAAACATTACATGAGCATATAATTGCGAACCAGCTAATGATTTTGGCAAGTTAAACTCATCCATATTCAACTTTGGTGAAGAACCATTCATAAGCACTTGATAAATATAAATTCGTAATTTATCGTTATTAAATGTTAATCCATCTGTTACACTTATACCATGTTTCTTATACTCTTCTTGCATTGCCGCTTTATCACCATTCTTAAAATAAGTGAAAATTGTATCAATAGAATCATATGTATCCTTACCTGTTTGAATATTATATGGTAATTGAACTTCTTTACTGCCTTCATAATATTTAATCAATGTCCAATTTTTATTTGATTCAGTTACAAGTCTTTTTAAATCCGCACTTATGGTACATGTCTTACTAGCATAAGTTACAGTTCCACTAATCGTTAAAAAGACATATTCAACATCATCTACCGTTTTAGTAGAAACACTCAATGTCAATGATTTTAATTTACCTAATGCTTCTGGGAATGTATGTTTTCCATTCACCACGTCATTGATCGTCGTAGTCACACTATTTGTACCATCTGGAATTAACTTTATATAATCTGAATTTTTATTCAGAATATTTTCTGTAACATTTGTCACAACACTCTTAGCAGAAAGATAGGCCTGCCTTTCTATATTCTTTTCAACTGAGCGATTATAGTAAGAATATGCAATCGTCATTGAGGCTGCAATAACAATCTCAAGAACCATAACGACAACAATTGCCCATAATAAAGCTGAGCCTTTTTTATTGTCTTTCATATTCTCACCTCCTGCTTTATGACAGCATAAATAATTTAAAAGTTACCATCATGCTATTTGATTTTTCATCTTTTGAAACGACACTATTGTAATTCACGCTTGCCACTTTTAAAGATTTCATTTTATTCGCATCATTTATCATATTCTGCAAATTTAAGACAGTTCCATCTACGCTTAATGAAATGTTATACACTTTGAGGATGTTTTTCTTTTTTTCTTTTGTACCGTCCTCATTTTTATTTTCATCTTTTTTCTCAATGGCTTTTAAACTTTCCTTATAATTAAGAATTTCTTCTTCACTAACATCTGTAATACTCAAGCTTGTTGGTTCTAAATAATGATCTATAGCTAATTTCGTGATTATTTTATCAACATCTTCTTTTTTCAGATTGTCATAAAATTTTGCCTTTATCGCTTTTAACTCTTTGCTAGCCTCTTTTATTTCTTTATCAAGATCATCATATCGTGGAATAGATGCTTTTGTACTAATCAATTCCATTTCTGCAGTATCTTTTTTTGCTTGCAAATCCGTATGTTTTTCCATCGCTGGCATAATTAAATAAAAGAATCCACCTACAACGATGATGATACATAATAATATATACAACAATACTTTTTCACGTTTTGTTAATGTCTGTTTCATGTTTCATCACCTACTTCAATGTGCACAGAATAGTCGCAGTATAAACTTTCTGTGTTTCTGGTTGTTGTTTAATAGTTTCTTGTTGTTGTGTCTTATTCAAATTTTCTAAAAGTTCCATCAATGCCTGAGCATCGCTTACATTCTTATTCGTCTGTTTATTATCTGTAGCGTCTTGCTTTTTACTTACAGTATCATTGTTTGCAAGTATTTTTTCATTCTGTACATATCCAGAATAATTAACCGCCGCAAATAAATCGGTATTTTTTAACCTTCTCACAAATTGTTCCGTGGAGTTTACATTCGTGCCTTCGATTTGCAGGGTAACAATTTGCGATTCTCTTGTATAATTAAAGCTAGTAACAGTAATATCTACATCACTTGCCAATAAAATTTTATCAAAAGTATCCTGACTAAGTTCCGGATAGGATTGAATATCTTTTTTAAATTTTTTATAAGCAGCAATATCTCTTTTTACTGTTTGTAAGGAATTATAGCGTTCTAGGTTAGGATCATTCGCAATTTGTTCTTGTATTTTTGTAGTTTGTTGCTTTAAATCTTCTGTTTCATTTTCTAATTGATGATTTGATAACGTAAAGTAAATAAATAAAGCTAAAACTACGATCAGCATACCTGATGGTAATGCCGCATACTTTAAAGCTCCTGTATATTTAGGTGTTTCTTTTTTCTGCTTATAAGCAGAAAGCAAATCAATATCTTTCTTACTAAGCTTACTTGCCATTTCAGGTACACCTCACTTTCTAATCAGACATCCGACAGTAAATACATAATCGTGTAACTGAAATGCCTTTTCTCTACTTTTATCTGTTATGTATATAATTTTTGAATTGGGAAATTCTTTTGCTTCAATATCAAGATTTTCCCTTATATTCTTAAATACCTTTTGTTCTTCTTCGTCATCTAAGCCACAAAAATAAGCCGTTTCAATAGTATACTGACTCCGTTTCGATTTGCTGAATTGTATCAATTGTGAGATATTACTATTCATTTCCATAATAAATTCATAAGTTCCTCGATCAGAAAATAAACGTGTACGATTTGAAAAGGTATAATGGTTATTCTCAAATAAATAACTGGATACATTATTTCCATCAATAACAGATATCACATAGGTTTTATCCGCCATATCAACTAATTCATTTGTTAACTTTTGCAATGCGTTTACAGAAATATCAATCCCTTTTAAAGTGATTTCTGCATTTTCAAACAGTTCTATATAAGAAACTAACAGTTTTCGCTCAATCGCGCAACATAAAATTTCTCCACCTTTTCTGCCATCTTCATATTTGGGACGTAACACACAGTAATCATATACCAAATCTTCATAACTGCCTTCAATATCTGATAATTCATCTCTTGTGATTTGCAGCAATTCTTTCTTTTTTAAAATAGGTACATCTACATTTTTGGTAAGAATCTGTCCGCTGTCTATCAACAATCTGGCAGTCGTTATCCCATTACTTCTCATTTCCTTTAAGATTTCCAAAATAGGGGTATCATCCGTAATAACACCATTAATCATAGCACCTTCTGCTAACGGATATTCGCGGAAAGCATCCACTTTGATCATATCTTCTTTATCATTAGAGCCGCTGATTAGCTGTACTCCATGTGAAGATATATAAATAACATTTTCCTTTCCCATGCTACTTCCTCCCATCTTTATCCAATTGTTGGATTCTGATACATTTGATAGATTGGTAATAATACTGATAACATAACACATAATACGATAAGTGCTAAAAAGATAATCATAATTGGTTCTAGCATAGCAACCATTTTTTGTGTTGCCATTTCTGCCTCATAGTCAAAATCATCTGCTAATGATGATAGCATATCCTCTAGCTTACCGCTCTCTTCGCCAATATAGATGGAACTTGCTAATTTTGCATCAAAACCATCAATTTTTTGAATACTTTGAGATAAAGAAGTACCATTACGTACCATGCGAATAACTTGATCAAATTGTGATTCTATATATTTATTTCCAATATTATCTTTTACGATCATTAAGCCATTAATAATAGATATCCCACTTGTATATAAGGAACACATATTTCTGGCAAATCTTGATGTATAAATCGTTCCTAATAATTTACCTAATTTAGGAAATTTCAATTTCATTTGATCCACTTTGTATCGTATTTTTTCAACACGCAACATACCTGCAATCAAGGCCACCATACACAACACACCAATAAGCATCCAATACCAATAAGCAAGCATTGCTTCACTGATTGCATTTACAATTTTGGTGATCATAGGAAGTTCCATACCATTAAAGACCTTAGAGAAACTTGGAATGATAAAGGTGAATACTCCAATTACAACAAAAATGGTAACACATATCAGAATAATAGGATAAATCATCGCATTACGTACTTTACCTTTTATTCGATTATCTTTTTCATATTGTAAAGCCATCGTCATCGCAACACGTTCCATTTGACCGCTGGTTTCACCAGTTCGATACATATTAATCATTAATTCTGGAAAAGCTTTTCCTTGCTCTTCCATAGCATATGATAATGTCATACCCTGTTGCAGCTTTCGATAGATATCTGTATAAATAGCTTTGATTTTAGGATTTTTTTGTCTCTGCACTAAGATTGAAATCGCACGTATTAAACTTACTCCAGAGCCTATCATCGTTCCTAATTGACGTGAGAAATCTGATAATTCCTTCAATTTTAGTATATAAGTGTTTTTTTCAATATTCGTAACATCTTTACATTCTATTAAAAATTTGCCGTCACTACGCAGAAAAGCGGCAAGCTCTTTACGATCATTTGCCTCCATCTTGCCGGTTATTTTTTTTGCATCCATATCTTTTGCAGTATATTTAAACGTAGCCATGATCGTCACCTCGTTTATTTTAAACCAAACATAGATAAATACGTATGTATGATAAATTCACTATACATTAATGATACCACAATTCCAAAGCATAAATAAGGACCAAACGCAATATGTGCGCCTTTTTGTGTTTTTTTAGTTATCAATAACCAACTTGCATAACAGCCACAAGTTAAAACACCAATAAATGCTCCTAAAAGTATGCCTTTCCATCCAATCATAAAACCTGAAACAGCCAATAATTTAATATCCCCACCGCCAAAGCAATCAGGAATCATTAAAGTTAAAAGATACATTGGTAAGGATACGATAAAAAAGCCAATACCTCTTTCAAGCAACGTGATTTCAGGATGTAAAATAGTCATCAGAACAGCCGGTACTACCAATGCGATAATAAGACCGTTTGGAATAGTCATCGTATCAAAATCAATCATTGTTATTGCCAAAAAAATCATGATAACAGAGAAGATGATAAGGGTATCCCATGTGAATTGATAACGATGAAAGCAAAAGATTGCAACACCACCACCAAGAAATTCTATGATCGTATCTCGCATGGGAATTTTAACACCACAATAACGACATTTCCCTTTCAAAAGGAGATAACTGAAAATAGGAAATAAATCATACCACGCTAATGTATGATGACAATTGGGGCAATATGATCTACCCTTTGCCACAGACAAACCTTGAGGTACGCGCCAAATCACGACGTTGATAAAGCTGGCAATACATATACCGATTAAGAATGCATATACGTAAAATATGATAAGTATCTTTTCCAACTTTATCCCTTCCTTTCTATAAAGTGAAAGCCTCTATTTACCATAGAGGCTTTGAAAAAGCATTTTTTATTCTGTAGGCATTGGATGAGTGTCATCAACCGGAACAAATTCAGCTTGTTTGTTTGCAGTGATAGAAATGTATTTACTAGTGATATCTTTTACGGCAAAATCACATTTCTCAATTTTCACATTGCCTTTTGTTCCACTCAAAGTACATTTTGAGACATTGATATCAGATTCGGAAGCTAAAATTCCCGCATCTGCTTGAATTTTTGCAGCTGTCAAATCATAATCTCCAACTGGTTCATCTTTTCCGTTTTTATTGGTCACAATGCCTTGAGCACCAATATAATATGCTCTAGCGTCAGATAAATACCTCTGCTCTTTTGCCTTATTGACATATCCCAATACACTAGGTACTGCAATAGCAATCAGAATTCCCATAATTACCAATACTACAATGATTTCAATCAGCGTAAAACCTTTCTTGTTTCTTTTTAAACTCTACATTTTAAACATCTCCTTTATTTATGATGTCAATGTGACATACATCTTCTTTACTATCTTATCATAAGAGAATAGAAATTGGAAATTTTTTTCTAACTTTTTCTTTTTATCAACGGAAAAGGATAATTTCCTTAATAATTCCATTTGTTTTGTAAGAATAGCATGTTAATTTATGCAGTTTGTATAAGATTGATTTATACTAAAATAACAAAAAGTTATCATTTATTTATTTTTAAAGGTATACATGCAGATAGCTGCTGCTACAGCTACATTCAGTGATTCAAAAGTATCCATTTCGATATATACATTTTGATCTGTTTGGCATAATATTTCTTCCCGGACGCCTTTTCCTTCATTCCCCATGATAAGTGCATGACGTTTTTTTGGATGAACTTGTGATAAAGGAATTGCTTCATGTAATGAAGTTCCATAAATTTTATATCCCTTTTCTTTAAGCTCTTCTATCGCAGTAAGTAATTCTGTACGAATAATATTTAGATGAAAAAGTGCTCCTTGTGTAGATCGAATAACCTTTTCATTATATACATCTACTGAGTTTTTAGATAGCAATATTGTTTGATAGGAAAAAGATAAGGCAGTGCGTAAAATCGTACCAAGATTTCCGGGATCTTGAACACCATCCAGAATGATGATCTTATCTGATGTGAGTGCTTGCTGCTCAGGAAAATGACAAACCGCCATTACCCAACTTCCTGATACACTATCAGTTAATTTTTTTAAAATTTCTCTTGTAACATAGTATACGGGATATTGTTCATAAGGTATGTTTTTCCCTTGTTCAACAAGAATACATTCAATAAGGCCAGCCGTATGCGCTTCTTGCAGTAAATGCTCACCCTCAATCAAAAACTTTTGATCTGCATCTCGATACTTTTTTTCTTTGTATTTTGCCCACTGTTTGATTTTCGTATTTGTCAATGATGTTATTTCCATAGTTTTCTGTCCTCATTCTTCTAATTTCATTTGCTAGTTTTTAATATCTAAAATCTGTTAAGCCTCTGAATAACTTGTGCCTTTTCATAAAGGCTTAAATCATTCAGATAAACATCATGTTTCGGATGTTTATTGCCATGAATACTTTTTATCTATTTTAACATAAAAATGTCAAAATCGTATAAAAATAATGATTCCTCTAGAACAACCCAAAGAACTGTAAAAAAAGGCTGTTTATCATAATTGACAAACAACCTTATCGATTATTCTAAAACCGCAGCACAGCGTTCACATAAACCATCTTCAGCATTTGATTCCGTGATATTCCAGCATCTTGGGCATACTTTCCCTTCACATTTTTCAACAGCAATTTGACAAACCTCATATGCTTTTAACTCATCTACGGAAAAGCTTACTCTTGAAACAATTAACCATTGATTAAATTTATTACCGCAATATTCTTCAATCAAAGCGCGGTCTTCATCATTTACATTGATCATTACATGTGCTTCCAAAGATTTACCAATGATCTTTTCTGCACGTGCTTCTTCCAATGCTTTAAAGACATCTGCACGAATCAGCATTAAACGTGCTACTTTTTCTTTAATTTCATCAGCATTTTCAAAAATCGGTACTACCGGGAACGCACCCAAATGAATGCTTTCCTCTTCCGTATGGAAGAAATCATTAACTTCTTCTGCCGTATGTGTCAAAATTGGTGCCCATAAGCGCACTAACGTATCTACCGCATAATATAGAACTGTCTGTACCTGACGTCTTCTGTTGGAATCTTTCTTTTCAATATACAAGATATCTTTTGTATAATCCAGATAGTAAGCAGAGAATTCATTTGTCATCAAATTGGTCAGCATACTTGTCACATCAGCAAAACGATATTCTCCATATGCTTTTTTAACCTTTTCACAGACATCTGCCAACATGATTAACATATACTTATCCAAAGCAGGCAATGTATTAACATCTACCAGATCAGCCTTAGTAAAGTCGTTTTCGCCATCAATATTAGCCAACAAGAAACGGAAAGTATTACGTACCTTACGATAATTTTCACTGATTTGTTTTAATATCTCATCAGACATACTACAATCTGCCTGATAATCTACACTTGCCGCCCATAAACGTAAAATATCAGCTCCATATTTCTTTGTAATTTCTCCAGGTGCTACGGCATTCCATTGTGATTTGCTCATTTTCACACCTTTACCATCCATGACGAATCCATGGCTTAATACTTGTTTATATGGAGAATGTCCATGAACTGCCGTACCAATGATCAAAGAAGAGTTGAACCAACCACGATACTGATCGCTGCCTTCAAAATATAGATCAGCGGGATAACCTAAACCGCGTTCCACCATGGCGCCGGTATGCGAGCTTCCGGAATCAAACCAAACATCCATGGTATCCGTTTCTTTACGGAAAACACCATTTGGAGAACCAGGATGTGTATAACCTTCTGGCAATAAATCTTTTGCCTCTTTTTCAAACCAGATATTAGAGCCAAATTCCTTGAATAAACCCGCCACATGGTCAAATACTGTCTGATCCATAATAGGTGTATCATCTTCCGCATAGAAAATTGGAATTGGAACACCCCATGCACGTTGACGTGATATACACCAGTCACCACGATCTGCAATCATATTATGCATACGTTGCTGACCCCACTTAGGAATCCAATCTACATTGTCAATTTCTTCAAGCAACTGATCACGAATTTTATCAATAGAAGCGAACCACTGCGTAGTAGCACGGAAAATGATTGGTTTTTTGGTTCTCCAATCGTGTGGATATGAATGAGTAATGAATTCTAACTTCAATAAAGCCCCGATTTCATCAAGCTTTTGTGTTACTGTCTTATTAGCATCATCTACGTATTGTCCAGCTAACCATTCCCCGGCATCACTCATCATGCAGCCATGCTCATCAACATTGCAATAGGCTGGTAACCCATATTTCTGGCCAACAAAGAAGTCATCTGCACCAAAGCCTGGAGCTGTGTGTACACAACCGGTACCTGCATCAGCAGTAACATGATCACCTAAAATAATTAATGATTCACGATCATATAAAGGATGTTGGCAAGTGATCATTTCTAATTCACTACCCTTAAATGTCTTCAACAATTGCTTTTCTTGTAAACCGAACTTTTCCCATAGTGCATCTACTAATTCTTCTAATACGATCAGCTTACCTTTTTCACTATTCACAAGCGCATAAGTATAATCTTTATTCAAGCAAATTGCAAGGTTTGCTGGAATAGTCCAAGGCGTTGTTGTCCAGATGACAAAACTAGTATCAGTGTCTAAAATTCCTTTACCATCTTTTACTGGAAATTTCACAAAGATCGTAGGAGATTTAACATCTTTATATTCTATTTCAGCTTCTGCCAATGCCGTTTCACTGGATGGGCTCCAGTAAACCGGTTTTAACCCTTTATAAATCAAGCCATTCATTGCCATCTTACCAAAAATTTCAATTTGATGGGCTTCAAATTCTTTTGTTAAAGTGATATAAGGATGATCATAATCACCAACAACCCCCAAAGATAAAAAGCCGGCTTTTTGTTTTTCTACTTGTTCCATTGCATAGTTATAGCAAAGTTTACGGAAATCCGCCAATTCCATTTCTTTACGATTGTGTCCTAATTTCTGGATAGCCGTTTCAATAGGAAGACCATGCGTATCCCATCCTGGAATATAAGGCACTTTATAGCCATCCATAAATTTTGAACGGATGATAACATCCTTTAAAATTTTATTTAAGGCATGACCCAGATGGATGTCTCCGTTGGCATATGGAGGACCATCGTGTAAAACAAATGGTTCACAGCCTTCCCGTTTCTTTAACATCTTTTCATAAATGTTTTGTTCCTTCCAGCGTTTTTGAAATCCTGGTTCTTTGCTTGGAAGTTTTCCACGCATTTCAAACTTTGTTTTTGGCATCAATAATGTTTCTTTGTATTCCATATCATTTTCCTCCTAACATAAACAAAAAAAACACGCTTCCTTGTCTAAGGACGCGTGAACGTGGTACCACCTTAGTTCTATTTCTTATCAAAATAGCACTCAAACAGATAACGGCTGTAACCGTATCATCTTACTGTTTTCAGATGATAAGCTCCAAAGTGATTTTTCTTTTCGCTTCACACAGGACTTCCACCAACCGCCTGTTCTCTTTGCATCCACCGATAAGAAACATGTCTTTTTCTTCGCTTTTATAATTCTTTTTTTAATAAATCCATCTTTGGAATCGCCGGTGTTTCAAAATCGTCCAACGCTTCCTCAATCTTGTGCAGCTCTTCTTTCATACTGCTTTTCATATCATTAGCCTCATCACCCAAACGGGCAATTTCCATCAGAATACCTCGTGCCATCATCAATGCTTCTTTGATAATCGTATCTGCATTCTGATTCGCCGTGTCGACGATCATATTCGCCTCTTTCATTGCCATACGTGCCATTTCACTGGCAGCACTTTCCTTGATATGCAGATTGTCATTCAATTTCCGATACTCATTCTCAAGCACCTTTTTTTCCTGACGCAACATTTCAAGCTCACGATTTACACTTTCCAGTTTTTTCTGCAAGGCATCCATTTGGAGCTTTTGCGTCTGCATGTAATCATCGACCTGATAACGGTTGTAGCCGTTTTTCATCGTATCAAATATACGTTTGTCCATACCATCACCCTATCTACTGATACTTGCCCGCCAGAATCACCAAATGATCCTTTTTGGTCGTTTTCACAATTTCCTTGAAGTAAAAACGTCCATGTCCACGAATGGAAATAGCACTATTATTATTGCATAAATAGGAAGTTTCTTCAAGTATTACATGATTAACTTTTACAAGTCCTGCACGTATCAGCTCCTGCGCTTTCTTCCTTGAAATATTTGCAAAGCTTGATACAAGTACATCTAAACGTAGGCTCGATACGATTTTATGCTCATACCGTATTTTTGGCTCATAAGTGACTTCACCTTCATAACGTTTAAAATGCACATTGCTTCGTTTAATGCGTGTCAAATTACACACGATATAATTTTCGATTTCTTCATCTACAAAAATGATAAGTTCATTATCTTTTACAATTAAGTCACCGATTTTTTCCCGTTCAATACCAAGATTGAGAATTGCCCCTAAAACATCTGGATGTGCAAGCTTACCAAATTGCGGTGAATAAGTCGCCTTGAGAATCGTTATTTTTAAATCAGCCAGTTCATCTTCATAAGGTAAAAGTGCATAGCGACAACGTTCTGCACCTTGATAACCTCCGGATTTTCCATACGGTATCTGATGCCCTAAAATAGCATCGCAGATGTTACATTCATCAGGCGCAAAAAATGGAGTAACGACAATTCGACGGCGGCGTTCCATCAGATCTATCAGATCATAAATACGCTTTACGAATTTTTCATTACCCCTATAATGTTCAAAATGAATTGGCAATGCTAGTCCTCTTCACTGGCATCCAGATTAATTTCTCCGTGAACAGCAACATTTCTTGGAGCACACAGAATAACATTATGTCCAATCTTTTGAATGGTTCCATCCAGTGCGAAAATAACACCTGTTAAGAAATCGATGGTTCTTTGTGCATAATCTCTTTGCAGTTTATGTAAGTTAACGACCGCTGCTTTATTCTCTTTTAAACGTTTAGCGACTTCTTCTGCCTCATCAAATGAACGAGGTTCAAACAATACCATTTTTGTGTCGCCAGGCAAACGATTTATAGCTTTGGATTTTGGCTGTTCATATTCGGAAAGAGAAGGACTTTCTTCTTCCTGTTCCACTTCCAAAACATCATCTTCATCCATTGGTGCAATAAACTCTTTGAATTTCTGACCGATGCTCATGTAGCATACCTCCTATACATTACTTATATTTTAGCACAAATGTGCATTAAGAAAAAGTTTTTTGTGTAATTTAAGTGATTCTTCATAATTGGAATCTCATTTTCGTCATTCATTGACAAATTTCTACAGACAGAACTTAAAGCACCTAAAAAAGCTTACTATAAACTTAGGGTATTTAAGAAAAGCAGCTGCAGGATAGCAGCTGCTCTTTAATATTAATACATTCCGCCTTGTGGCATTGGTGGCATAGGCGCTTCTTTTTCTTTGATAGCAGCAACGCCTGCCTCTGTTGTTAAGAATAATGCAGAAATACTTGCAGCATTCAACAATGCACTTCTTGTTACTTTTGTTGGGTCAATAATACCTTCTTCAAACATATTCACCCACTTGCCGTATTTTGCATCAAAGCCCATATTCGCCTCAGCACCTTTCTGGTGTTCGACGATTTCTTCAGCGTTATAACCAGCATTTTCGGCAATCTGTGCAATAGGTGCTAATAACGCATCCATGACTACCTTAATACCTTTCTGTACATCGACGATATCTGATTTCAACTGATCTTTTAAAGCCACATAAGCTTCAACCAAAGCAGCACCACCGCCAATTACGATACCTTCTGCAACAGCAGCACGCGTTGCGTTCAATGCATCTTCAATACGCAGTTTCTTTTCTTTCAGTTCACTTTCTGTAGTTGCACCAACCTTAATGATAGCAACGCCATCGCTTAACTTACCTAAACGTTCTGCATAGCGTTTTTTATCATAATCGCTCTTACAGTTTTCCATCTGTGCGCGTACTTCAGCAATACGAGCTGTAATTTCATCTTTATTGCCATTTCCGCCAATCATTGTTGTATTATCTTTTGTAATAACTGCTTTCTTCACGCTACCTAATTCTTCCAATTTCATGTCTTTTAATTCCATGTTCAAATCTTTTGAATAGAATGTAGCACCTGTTAACACTGCAATATCTTTCAAAATTTCTTTCTGATTATCACCAAAACCAGGAGCTTTCGTAGCAACTACATTAAATGTACCACGCAGTTTATTGACAACCAAAGTAGAAGTTACTTCATTTTCAACATCATCTGCAATGATCAACAATGGTTTATTGGACTGCACTACCTGTTCTAATACTGGAAGCACTTCTTGCACATTATTGATTTTCTGGTCAGTTACCATAACAAAAGCATTTTCTAAGACTGCTTCCATTTTCTCATGATCACTTACCATATATGGAGAAACGTATCCTTTATCGTACTGCATACCTTCACTGATTTCTAATTCTGTATCAAATCCATTAGATTCATCAACAGAGATAACACCATTACGGCCAACTTTATCCATTGCTTTAGCAATGATTTCACCAACTTCTTTACTGCCGCTGGAAATAGCCGCAACACTGGCAATATCACTGTTTGTTTCTATTTTACGACTCTTATCTAGAATATGATTTGCCACTTCCTTGCTAGCATATTCAATACCTTCACGCATTAATACAGGATTTGCACCTTTTTCTACCTGACGCAAACCGTTGCTAATCATGCTTTGTGCTAAGATGGTTGCTGTTGTTGTACCATCACCAGCAGTATCGTTTGTTTTATTGGCTACTTCATAAACTAATTTCGCACCCATATTTTCAAACTTATCTTCTAATTCAATTTCTTTTGCAATAGAAACACCGTCATTTGTGATTAATGGTGATCCAAATTCTTTTTCTAAAACGACATTACGTCCTTTAGGACCTAAAGTTACACGTACTGCATCAGCCAGTGTATTCACACCTGCTAACATTGCATTTCTTGCATCTTTTGAAAAACGTACTTCTTTTGCCATGTTCATTACCTCCTGTTTGTTTTTATCTTACGCAATGACTGCTAAAATATCTTCATCTTCTACGATGATGAATTCTTCTTCATCTAATTTCACATCTGTACCAGAATATTCTTTGTATACAACCTTATCATCAACTTTAATTTCTGCTTCACTTTCTGGTCCAATCGCTACTACAGTAGCATAACTTGGTTTGTTTTTACTGTTATCTGTCAGGATAATTCCACTTGCCGTTTTTGTTTCCTTTTCGGCTTTTTCCTTCTTTAAAATCACGTTTTTGTGTAATGGCTTTAACATCTAAGATTCCTCCTTTAAGTTTTAGCACTCGCAGTTCATAACTGCTAACACCCTATATTATACTCACTTTTAGCACTTTGGCAATAGGAATGCTAAAAAAAGTTCATATTTTTTTAGCTGGTGATTTATAAACATTAAGCAGCTTTGCAAACGACAGTCACATTATACGTAAAAAGCTTTATTTATATGCTGTGATAAGAGTGCTTCCTTTATCAATTTCATTTTACGACAAGTTAAAACAAAGCTATGATAACTAGTAATTGAAAAAAGCTCGCATATAAGCGAGCTTAGTGCGTATGAGATCCACAATCATGATTACCACAATCGTGATTACCTTCCTCATGATGATGGTTACATTTACCATTGGGATCATCCTGTAGTGTTCCCTTCTTTAACTGTTCTACAATTTCATCAACATTTCCACTGGCACCACCAATTAAAGCTATATGAGCTTTAGCTAACGCATCACGTGCGCCTTGACCGATACCACCACATACTAATACATCAACACCAGCTTCTTGAATCAGTGTAACTAGCGCACCATGACCGCTCCCATTAGCGCTAAGAAGTTCTTTTCTTACAATTATGCCATCTTCTATATCAACAAGTAGAAAAGCAGGGCATTTCCCAAAGTGTTGGAATACCATATGATTTTCATAAGTTATTGCATATTTCATCTTCATCACCTCAAATTATTTCGTATATGCATCATCATTGATAGAAATATTAAATTGCTTTAAGAATGTAGCAATATCTTCTTTTACAGTTGCCGCTTTAACATAGTTAATATTCAGACGAGGCCATGTCTTAACCGCAATCTGTGCATTTGGAATACCTAATTTCTCTGGAGTTGCCGTTTCTACTGCTTTGCTAATCGCCGTTTCATCCTTTTTACTTGTTTCATTAGCAAACGTTGTAGCTGTTTCAATATATTTCTTTACTTTATCCTCTGAACCTTTTTTTACAAATAACGCTGCTTGTGGATATCCCGCACTCTTTGTATTATTTTTATTTTGGTACTCTTTTTGTAAATCTTTTAAAACCTTTAAAGTTATTCCTTTTTCTTTTGCTTTAGCAATGGTTGCTGTAGCAGCAGGTTCAGCCATCAACCCGACATTTGCTTTCTTACTTAATAATTGTTGTTGTACTTCATTCACAGAAGCAAAATAAGTGATTTCAGGTTTTATGCTTTTCACATCCAAGCTAGCCATAAAAACTTTCTGTGGCACCGCTTTTTCTCCAAAAGCCGCAAACATTCCTGTTTCTGTTAAAGCTTTTTCATCAGTTCCAACAACATATAAATTACCCCAGGTTACGACACTGTCTAACCTATATTGACTTTTTCCTTTTGATAATAATGCAGCTCCTAAATTAATAGGTGCGATGATAGCATCATATTCTCCATCTTCCTTAGCAATTTCTGCACTGATGACACTTGTACCGTCAACGGTGTCAACACTCACATTTTTATCACCGTATAATCCTAACAATGATAAACTAGTTGCCCCTAAAGGCGCCAGTACCTTAATCGGTTCTGTTTTTGCTTCCTCTTTTTTTGTGTCATCATTACTTGCACAGGCACTTAAAGACAAAGCCATGACACCTGCCAGTAATCCCTTCAATAATTTCATAAACGTTTCTCCTTCACTTCAGCACTCAGCTTAGCGATAAATTCTTCTACCGGCATTGTCACAGATTCCTTACTTTGTGCACGACGTACCGTAACTGTATTAGCTTCTACTTCTCCATCACCAATAACAAGCTGATAAGGAATTTTAGCAAGCTGTGCTTCTCTTATACGATACCCCAATTTCTCATTTCGTGCATCTGATTTGCTCCTAAATCCCATCGCTAACAATTTTTCATTTATAGCATTTGCAGCTTGCGCATGACGTTCATAATGTACCGGAACGACCATGACTTGAGTTGGTGCCAACCATGTAGGGAAATGTCCTGCATAATGCTCGATCAAAATACCAATAAAACGTTCAATTGATCCAAATATAACACGATGCAGCATAACAGGTCGCACTTTCGTGCCATCCTTTTCTACATATGTTAAATCAAAGCGTTCAGGTAGATTCATATCCAATTGAATCGTTCCACATTGCCATTCTCTTCCTAAGGAGTCTTTGATATGGAAGTCAAGTTTTGGCCCATAGAAAGCACCATCTCCTGGATTGACTTTATAATCCTTACCGGCACTGACACATGCATCAGCAAGAGCTTTTTCACTCTTTTCCCAAATTGCCAGATCTCCAATGTATTTCTTTTCCGGACGTGTCGATAATTCAATACGATAGGATAAGCCAAAGATAGAGTATACGCGATCAATGAAGTTGATCAATTCCTTTACTTCACTTTCAATTTGATCTGGGCGCATGAAAATGTGAGCATCATCTTGCGTAAAAGTACGAACACGGAATAGCCCATTTAAAGCTCCACTGGCTTCATGGCGATGTACCTGCCCTAATTCTCCCATGCGCAGTGGCAAATCTTTATAGGAATGTAGACCATTTTTAAACACTAATAAGGACCCTGGACAATTCATTGGCTTGATTGCAAATTCGCGATCATCCACCATTGTCGTATACATATTTTCTTTATAGTTTGCCCAATGTCCACTTACTTCCCATAATTCCTTGCTCATCATGATTGGTGTTTTGATAAATTTATAATTTTCTTTTGTATGTTCTTCATACCAGAAGTTTTCTAACAGATTACGAATAATCATTCCATTTGGCAAAAAGAATGGCATACCTGGTGCATATTCACTCATCATGAATAGACCCATTTCACGTCCTAATTTTTTATGGTCACGTTTTTTGGCCTCTTCCAGCATATGCAAATGTTCTTCTAATTCTTCTTTTGTTGGATAGCAGACACCATAAATACGTTGCAGCATTTTATTTTCTGCATCACCTTTCCAATAAGCTCCGGAGTGTTTTAAAAGTTTGAAGTTTTTCAACAGCTTAACCGTTTCTACATGCGGCCCGCGACATAAATCGATAAACTCTCCTTGTTGATAACAGGTAATTGTTCCATCTTCCAAATCTTGAATCAGATCAATCTTATAAGGATCGTCCGCAAACATTTCTAAGGCTTCTTCTTTACTAATTTCTTTACGGACAATACGCTTTCCATCTTTGGCGATCTTCTTCATTTCCTTTTCGATTTTTGGCAGGTCTTCATCTTTGATTACATCATCACCAAGATCAATATCATAATAAAAACCATCTGATATAACTGGTCCTACCCAAAATTTTGCCTGTGGATACAGACGCTTTACAGCCTGTGCCATCATATGAGCACAGGAATGATTCAACATGCTTAATTGTTCATTTTCTCTAATATCAATCATACGTTTAACCTCCTATTTTATACATCTCGTATGTGATTCCATCGTTTACTTCTTTTCTCATGAAATGACCCTTACAGGCTAAGATTGTTTGACGGCTTGCCACGTTTGTTTCCTCACAACTCACTAGACAAGCATTCATGTGGAAGTTTGCTTTCGCTATTGCAAGTACTTCTTCAAGCATCCATTTAGCGATTCCTTTTCTTCTTTTATCTGGTGCTACACTATAGCCGATATGTCCGCCAATACGTTCTAAATAAGCATTTAGTTCATGACGTAACATGATAACTCCAACAATTTCTTCATCTTCCATAGCTAGATATAAAGAACTGCCAACGATACCATTTGGAAGATTACGTTCTTCATGCCAGTCCATCATCATTTGTAAATAGGCTTTTGTATCTTCGCAAGTATCTAAGAAAGCCAAACCGCAAATCACGCTGTCTTTCGGGAACTTATCCACATAACGTTTTAATGCTGTCGCATAAGTGCTGTTTGCCAAACAAAGTATCATGCATCATCACCTCCAGTTAAAAGAAAAAAGACTGCATCTCAAAGGACGTCAGTCTTATACGCGGTACCACCTTTATTCTTCGCATAAGCGAAGCTCTCAAACCTGATAACGCAAGGTATGCGGCACACCCTTTCAGGGGCAACTCCAAGGTAGTAAAGACAAGGCTCTTCGTAAAAGCTTTCACCATCCGCTTTTCTCTCTGCTTTCAAAGCACATATCTTCATGTCCTCTTCTTCGTTTGTCTACCTTATTTTTATACACCATAAGTTTCTGATTGTCAATGTTAACACAAGCTTTCCTTACATTTTCCCTAGTGAAAAAGATGTTGAAGCGATAGCCATATGTATTCTACCATTTGCTAATTATCGCAGTTAGAGGATACTGCCTTTAGTTATTTTATGGATAGATTGTAAGAATTACAGAAACTGTTTTTCCTATTTTATATCCCCTTTTTGGATATAACATCCTAAACATATAACGGTTAGCATAATTTGATGAAAACTGTTTCTCTAACCTACCAATTATGGGATTGACTGGTGGCACTTATAGAACTATGGTAAAATACCATCTATGTGAATGGTAAATTTTGGAATTCTCAATAAATACCAAAATTTAGTATAATTCACAATAGAGAAAGGAGTGCATTATGAGAAGAACATATGGATATGTCCGGGTATCAAGCCAAGATCAAAATGAGGCAAGGCAATACCTGGAGATGCTGGATTATGGGATTGATAAAAAATATATCTATATGGATAAGTTAAGTGGAAAGGACTTTAATCGTCCAGCTTATCACAGACTTGTTTATAAAAAACTGAAACCTGGTGATTTGCTCGTAATCAAAAGTATTGACCGACTGGGAAGAAATTACAATGAAATCCTAAATGGATGGAAGTACATAACCAAAACCAAAAGTGTCGATATCAAAATTCTCGATATGCCGTTACTAGACACTGATCAAAACAAAGATTTGATTGGCACCTTAATTGGTGATATCGTATTACAGTTATTATCTTTTGTTGCGGAAAATGAACGTAATAACATTCACCAGCGTCAAGCTGAGGGTATTCGTGCCGCCAAAATGAGAGGGGTACGTTTTGGTCGTCCGGAGATTGATTTACCGAAAGATTTTGAAAAAATCATGGTACGCTGGAAAAAAGGCGAATTGATGAGTAAGGATGCTATTAAAGAATCCGGTTTAAAATACTCAACCTTTTATAAAAAAGCCAGAGAATATGAGGAAAACAGAAGGATGAAAGAAAACGACAGATAGCTAGCGTGCATATCTGTCGTTTTTTTGATAAATATTTAGAACACAAAGTTTCCTTTGCGAAATACTGGTACACAAGATCCATCATCTTTTATACCATCAATGCTCATATCATCATTACCAAACATGAAGTCTACATGTGTCATAGAATGATTCGCACCTGCTTTATTCAATTCTTCTTCATTCATATCAATGCCTCCCTCAACATTCATAGGATAGGCATCGCCAAGAGCGAGATGGCACGATGCATTCTCATCAAATAAGGTATTAAAGAATAATATACCGCTTTGTGAGATTGGCGACGCATCTGGAACGAGAGCCACTTCACCTAAATAACAGCTGCCTTCATCAAAATGAATCAGCTCAGATAGTGTATCTTTCCCTTCTTCAGCATCAAAATCAACTACTTTGCCATCTTTAAATTCCATCCAGAAGCCGTTAATCATATTACCATTATAGTTTAATGGTTTGCTAGCTACGACCTTACCCTGTACTCCTGTCTTTTTGGGCATTGTAAAAATTTCTTCTGTAGGCATATTCGGATTAAAAATCACACCAGCAACTGTCTTTTCACTTCCCCCTGCCCAAATATGATGATCCACAAGTTCAACTGTCAAGTCCGTTCCTAAACAATTGGTGAAATGTAACGCTTTAAACTTATGTTCATTAAGTGCTTGTATACGTCGTACGAAATTGTTTTGCATCTCATCCCATTCTGCAATTGGATCATTATCTTCTCGTACGTGTACGGCATGGAGAATACGCTCCCATAACTCTTCAACTGCCTCATTTTCAGCATCTTCAAATTCCGGGAATACTTCCATAGCCCACGCTTTATTTGGCACTGCGATAATACTCCATTGCGTTTTATTCATCATCGTATAAGCCTGCGCTTCTTTATTAGCTTTTGCACCAGCTAAACGTGCTTTCGCAACTTTGGCAGCGTCCACATCCTTAAAGACTCCAGGAAGTTCACTTATGATATGAAGGATGCAAGCACCCTCTTTTAAATAATCCAGTTTTGAATGTACTTGCCATTCTCGAACATTGCACAAAGTTTCTTCATCAGCATGCAAATAAGTCTGACGACGATTCATATCATCCTGATAAAATACAACAACTTCTTTGGCTCCAGCTGCATATGCTTCTTCAACACAAGCTCGTGTCATTTCTACTGCATCCACATCTGCTTGAATAAGCAATGTTTGTCCTTTTTGTAAATTAACTCCTTTGCGAATTGCAAGATTTGCATATTTTTTAATGATTGCTTTGTTCATATATTTAATCCTTTACATAGGCTTTTGGCAACATCGCAGCACCTATGATACCTGGCTCTTCTAACTCGGCTTCTTTAAATTCTACAATCTGCATCCCTTTGTGGATCATATTACGGAAATAGTTTTCCATTTTTTCAAAGAAAACATCTTTCCCTTTCATTACGCCACCACCAACAACAAATACTTCTGGATCCACAACATGTGCAATCACGGAGAACATGATAGCTAAATCATATGCCATGTCATCACACAACTTTAATGCCTCTGCATTGCCTTTTCTTGCCAGATCAAAAACATCCCCAGCATGTGCAATCGCATCTATTCCGAATACAGCTTTTCCTTTTCTTGTCATCGCTGTACCGCTCGCTTCGTTTTCTACAGCACCAACATTCAAATAATTCACTTTTTCACGATTGCGATCTATGATGATATTTGCAATTTCACCAGCATGCCCATTCTTGCCAGCAACTACATGCTGATCGACAACCAAGGCTCCACCTATACCTGTCGAAATAGTAACATAATATACAATTCCTTTGCCCTTACCAGCACCTAAAACCGCTTCACCCATACCGGCAACATTAACATCATTATCAACAAAGGTTGGCTTATGGAAATGATCTTCAATACGTTTAGCAATTGGATAGCCTTCAAAGCCAGGCAAATTTGTAGCCAATACCATTTTACCGTTCACTGTATCTACAGGGCCAGGCACTCCCATACCGATACCGACACAATCATCATAACCATCAATGCTTTCAATCAAAGAAATAATTTTCGCGATTACATGTTCTGTGCCTTTACCAATTTCTGTAGAATCTTTTACGATTTGTAAAACATTACCTTCTTCATCGACTTTGGCAACTCGTACATTTGTGCCTCCTAAATCGACACCAATATAAGTTTTCATAAAACTCCTCCTTCACATTTGCTAGTTCTATTTTAGCATAAATGAAAGGGTTTTTCTCTAATTAATCTAAATTTCTCTTACGCTTTCTCAACATACAGAGCACGCATAAAGATGTAATAGAGCAAAGCATCAAGAAATCCCTGCGCAAACTAGCATCCATGGTAACAACATTATGCTTTACTTTTATCTTTTCATCTTTCATCACGATTGTTTTATTATGTTTAGCCGTAAATGTGATATCGTCTGCTTTTTGATAATTCTTTGGCGCATATACCTCATGAAATACATAGTTTTTGCCTTCTTCCAGATACATGACAGTATAAGGGGTTCCATCACTTGTCCATTCCGCTATCACTTGCCCATTTTGCTTATCTAGTATTTGTAAAATAGCGCCTTTTAAGTGCTTTTTATCTTTCTCATCAATCTTATCAAAGCGCATCTTTACTGGTACATTTTCAATACGGATTTCTAAAACATCCCCATGTTTCGCAACCTTTGCCTGATAAATATGATCGTTTAAAGTATAACCGGCGACTTGCTCTTTTTCCTGTACATAATACATACCTAATTCTAAATTAGCAAAATGTGCATAACCGTTTTCATCTGTTTCCTGTTCTTTCAAGATATGTGACATATCTTTTTTATCCGATAACCTAAACGTCACATTTTTCATCCTTTGGTTTTTATTTTCACTATCTACTTTATGGATCAAAAGACTGCCTCTGGCAAGTTTATTTTCTAATGTGCTTTCTGCTTGCAGATGTACAACATAATTCACCACATCTTCACCATGCCAGCCGATTTCAAAATCATATTCTTTTTCATCCAGTACATATTGGGCATTGGTCTTAAGTTCCTTTACATAATAAACACCGTTAGGTAAATCGATCATGTTTTCTAATTTTCCTGTTTTATCAATGCCACTTGTATGTAATAACGTCCCATTAGGTATCGCAACCTTTCCCATGTAATCATAAATATCTTCTCTAGCATATATACCATAAAGAACATCTAGATAAGCATCTTCATTCTTAAAAACTTCCTGTTGTTCCAAAAGTTTCGTCATATTTAAGGTAAAATGCGGACGTTCGTTATATAGGGAAGATGTATGAATCTGAAGCTTTGTTGTTTGTGCGTCTTCAATCATGAAATAATGCTTTCTAACATCTTTTACATAACCATGTGGTGTTTTCGTTTCCATGTAATAATATGCTCCACACACCAAATGCTTACTAGCAACTTCGTCCCAATCTGATTCTAAGCTTTCAACTTTTTCATCTTTATGGTAATACAAAGTATTTCCAATTTTAATGTCTTCTGCAGCATATATCGTAATTTCTGCATGCAATAGGTTTGATGTTTCCCATACCGGACTTTCCGTCTTACCAAATTCACACTGGCCAGTTACAGTTGACATAAAGATTTCACCCGTTTTTTCCCAGACCAATTGTCCTAAGACAAGTTCATCTTTCATTTCTACGAATTGCAAATCTCCACTATCTTTTATTTCGAATTCAACATCTTGTGCTAAAGCATACCCATGTGGACTAGAAATTTCATGGTGAATATAGGTGGTATTTGGTTGTAATCCTTTTACGATATGTGGCTTGATCTTGCCTTTATCATCCTTACCATCTTGTCCAGAAATCCATGTTGCAAAAACTGCCCCAGGTTCATCTTTTGGGTAAATCATCATTTGTGCACCTTCGATTTCTTCGTCATTGGTAATATCTTTTTTGGCAACTTCTACTTCCGTGATTTCATTTTCTATAAATGCTTTATATGTTATCGAAGGAATATCCTGTCCTTGGTAATGCGCATCAATCTGTTCTTCAAAATTTGTAGAAACATACCCTATTGGTGCTTTTGTTTCTTTCAATTTATACATTGAAAGCGGCAAATCACTTATTATTGGTACTTTTCCATCTTTTGATGACGTCGCAGTTTCAATACATTCATCCTTGCGAATTAACATTTTGCCATCTACCGATACGATATCTTGCATGGCATACAGTTTAAATTCTGCATTTGCTAAAGGTTGTTTCGTATCTTTATCAAGTTTTTGTACATCAAGATGAACTTTCTGCCGTTTATTCTCAAACATACCCGCCAAAGCAAACACAATAGGCACCTCTTGGGTTTCATATTGTAGAGAAACATCATGTACTTCATTGGTTTGTATGAATCCTTCTGGCGCCTGCTGTTCTTTCACCATGTAGTTTCCAAGTGGTAACAAGTTAGAATGCGCCATACCGTTTTTATCGGTTTTAATGCTTTCCACTAATTGGTTTTTCTTATACAAAAGTGTCCCGCTGTTATCTGGAGCAAAAATATCTTCTTTAGCAAATATTGCAAATTGAGCATTTGGCAACTTTCTAGTTTCATATACAAATTGTACATTTCCTTTACCATCTTTTTTTACATCAGTCAAAACTTCTCCTTGTTTTTCTACGCTTATTTTCCCTTTAACCGAGATATCTTTCATGATGATGCAAATAACAGGAGTTGTACCATCTGGCAATGTTTCATACGCCACATTGGAACTGACTTTAAATTTTACGGGTGTCGTGTTTACCAAATAAGGTTTTGGAGCATTAGTTTCTTCTAATTGATAATTCCCTGGTTCTAAAACATCTCCAGTCATTACCGTACCACTTTCATCACTTGTCCAACTATCAACATAATGAGGGAAAGGGTTCCATTCCCAATAACCAAAATATGAATTAGTATCCAAGTTTTTTATCTTAAAGGTTGCGCCAGAAACAGCAATGGTTTTTTGTGTCTGCGCATCTTGTTTGATGATAGATATCACAGCATGGAATTTCTTATCATTGAAAATACGCCACGTTTGTGGTTCTCGCTTATCTTCTTTTATGATAACCGTAAAGTCGTCAATCCTGTAATGCTCATCAGGTACCTTTGTTTCTCTTACGATATATTCTCCATAAGGTAATTCATCACTTAATGCATAGCCTTTCTGATCAGTTTTCATGATAGCTACGGTTTTACCTTCTGCATTTTTCGCAATTGGTGCTTTATCCCATGAACCAGCTTTATTTACATCTGCTTTTAATTTGATTGTAAATTCCGCACATTCTAATAGATCAGTCTCCCCAGACCCATGATCTGATATTTTAATAAGTTCAAATGCTTGTGCTTTCACTCTTTCTAAAACAGTCTGTTTCTTGGTAATGATTGCTTCACTTTGATTTACATAGTCAAGAATAACATTGTATGTTGTAGTATCTAAAGTATAGCCTTTACTTGGAGTAATTTCTTTAATGTAATAAGCACCTAGATATAAACCATCTTTTGATGCATTACCATCTGCATCCGTCGTCATAGTAGCCACTTTATCATCTGGCTTATAAAGAATCTCACCATCTGCTGGATCCAAGATATTGTCTTTTGCATAGATACCATAAATCGCATTCGCAAGAGTAGCATCACCCAATGGCTGCTTCCCTGTCTTACTATCTTCCTTACTTATCATTATCTTTCCAGGTGTTCGTACATTAGCAAATTCCGCTGTATAAGTTTTTCCTTCTTCACGTATCTGATACTTAATTTTGGTTTCTGAGTACGCATAACCATAAGGTGCTGTTTTTTCTTTCAAATAATAATCACCATAACGCAATAGATCCGTTTTAGCCTTACCAGCGCTATTTGTAGTGATGGTATCAATGAAAGAGTCATCAGATGCCCTATATACTTCAAACACGGTATGTGCTTTTACGATTGTCTTACCTGACTTACTATCTTTCTTCACTACCTGAATATATCCTTCAATCGGCTTATCTTCAACTGTGACTTGGCTATTTTGATCTTCAGTTTTGATTGTGGCATTATAAATACGTGTACTCAATACATATCCTTCTGGAGCTACGATTTCTTTTATGGTATAACTTCCATAAGTTAATGCTTTAGATCTTACATAAGTACCAGCTTTTGTCGTTAATTGTTGCACTTCTTTTCCGTCAGCATCATAAATGCCATAGATTGCTCCACCGATAGATGCACCATTCAAGCTATCTTTCTTCTTAATTTCGATATAGCCTTCAATTGGTTTATCTTCTGCATTAATGGTGATAACTTCTTCATTTTCTGAAACCGTCACAGGATATTTTGTTGAATTTAAGACATATCCTTCAGGAGAAGCAATCTCTTTCACATAATAATTACCAAAGCGTAGATAGCCAGATTCTGCATATCCTGTAGCTCTGGTAACTAAACGCTGTAATTCTTGGTTTTGTTCATTATAGATACCGTAAGTAGCACCTTCGATTTGTTTTCCATTCTTACTATCAAATTTCCGTAATTTTAATTTGCCTTGTTTCCATTTGTTTGTAGCTGTATAAGTAGCTGTTTTATTAGCTTCAATAGTAACTGAATGGATTGTATTATCTAAAATCAGATGATTAGGAACTTTTGTTTCTTGAATGTAGTATTTGCCTGGAAGTAATTCATTAGCAGTAACTGTTCCATCTTCTCCGGTTGTATAAGTACCTACAGAAGAACTCATATCTTCATTTTTAGATACCTTAAAACTGGTACCTGCTACTTTATTCCCATCTTCATCTATTTTAGCAAGTTTAAGAGAGCCATATTTATTCACCTTTACATCAATATATGCAAAAGTAGGGTCATTCACCAAAAATACTGCCGTCTTTTGATGACCTGCAACACCATCCCAATACATAATGGAATCTCCTTGTTTTGATGATGGTACATTTGATAAGATAATTTCTGAATTATCTTTCGCAGATGCAGTTGCAGTAATGGTTAATTTGTTGCCACTCTTAGTCACGCTCAATCCATCACTTGATTTTACGTTATATTTAGATAAAATTCCTTTTGTATCAGTCAAGGTAATTGATTCACCAATATCTAAAGTATAAGAATTACTATCAAATGATGGTTTTGTGTAATAATCATTAACATCATCCATGATCTGATTTTCAAGAGAAGTCATACTCTCACCACTAACCTGAATATAGTCACGGCGATAACCTAAGACCTTTTCCCAAATCAAATTCTGTGTAGCGGCTGCCCACTTCTTATCGGTTCTACCACTATAGCCATAACCATAATAAGAGATATGGGATAGCTTTTTAATTAATGTTTGAGATAAAGTTTTATCTATATCGTGTATCCCATAAGATACTCCTTCTGGATATCCTACCCCTGGTTCAATACAGTACACATGTTCACCATCACGATATAGCATAGCACCTTGTCCATACGCTTCACCAGCCATACTCCAACCATCCATATACTTTAATGATGTATTTCCTGCAGCATGTATAGGGGCACTATTATTTAACATCGTTGTCAAACACACCGTTCCTGCCAAGGCTAGTTTTGGCAATTTTTTTAATTTGTCTAATAAGCCCATTTCACATTTCCTCCTTTATTGCTTATCTCTGTAACCCTCTTTCATTCAAAAAGCCCAGCAATGCCGGGCTATGGTGGTTTCATCCTAAAATAGTACATGTTATTTATTTTCCTCCTTGCAGCAATAGAAAAAGAGAGCGATTGCTCTCTTTACATATACATAATATTTTAATTTATTTTTCTAAGTTTAATGTTCCATATCCCAAAAGATTGTATAAGCTTGGACATGATTTATATTATTAAATAAAGGACCGGCAGTAAAACCCTTCATCCAGTATGGACTTTTCCTATCTAATGCCAGTCTTTCGCCATCATCCATTGCAGCTTCTATCGTTGGATAAACACCATAACCTCCTTTATAATTCAAAATCGCATTACAAGGTTTGTAAGGATCTTTTCCTAACGGACATAATTTCCCATCATCTTTCTTATTACCGGAAGGTTTATCCGTTTTATTTCCTGAAGAAGACGTATCATTCTTAGCAGGTGCCTTATTTGTGCTATTTGATTCATTAGATTTATTCGTATTGTTTGTAATATTGGTGTTGTTGTTATTAGACTGTCCCGAAACATTCGATGTATTAGAATTGCTAACTCCATTATTTGTAGGTTCACTTACAGGTCTCACAACCTTCTTTTTCTTTACCACAACTTTGAAGCTTTCTTTTGCTTCATTACCATTTACATCTTTTGCAAATACCATCACTTCATAGGTTCCTGCTTTTTTTGTGTTCAGTTTGCCGCTATCTATATAATAACCATTCTTTTCAGTTTTCTTATCACTATATGCTAAATCACCATCTACAGGATCTTTTACAGTTTTTATATTATTTCTAACATCGTATTTCTCGCCTGCATTTAGAGTAACAACTTTTTTCTTAAACTTTATGATTGGATATGCGGTATCCTCAACATCTATCACCATTTGTTTTTCAAGAGTTCTGCTTCCATCTGTAAATGTAACTTTCACTTCTTGTCGTCCTATTTTATTAATATCTAGATCCTCAATCTTAGAAACGCTCACATTCTTGTTCGATTTCTTAGCATCAATCAAAACATTCTTATGAATCGCATGACCATACTCAATAACGATGTTGTCATTTATCGTTACATCAAGCTCTGGTGTACAGCCAATACAGAACACACATAAAATGAAAAGATATCTCAACTTTTTCATATTCTCCCTCCTATACCATCACTATATCATATTTCCTTACTTTTCTATAATATAATTTCCATAATAAAATTCTTATAAAATCTTCATGACTCAGCCTGAACACTTTTTGACATTATCATTGTAACATGGAAAGATGTGCAGAAAACTTGCAATTCACTGGCAAAAAACTCGCAAAAAAAAGACACACACGAATTATGCATGTCTAGAAGTCAATTTATTTTACTTCAATAATCTTCATGGTATTTGTTGCACCATTTCCAACAGGATATCCCGCAACTATAATAATTGTTTCGCCAACTTTGATTCCATGTTCTTTAGCAATTGCACGTGCCAGTTCACATTCATTGTTCTGATTATTTGCAATTTCAGAAAGAACAGTTGTAACACCCCAGTTCATAGCTAATGAACGTTGTGTCTTTTCATCGAAAGTAACAGCAATTACTGGTGCCTCCGGACGGAATTTAGAAATACGGCGTGCCGTTGTACCACTCTGTGTAAAAGCAATTACCGCAGCAACATCCAATGCCATAGCTGTATCTGCTACAGAAATAGCGATTGCATCATTTTTTGTACGCTGTGAAGTTTTAATACTTGCTTTTAAACGTTCACGATATGGTAACGTTGGTTCCATCACCTTAGCAATGCGATCCATCGTCTGTACAGCTTCAATTGGATAAGCGCCGGCAGCTGATTCACCACTCAGCATAATTGCATCTGTTCCATCTAACACAGCATTGGCAACATCACTTGCTTCTGCACGTGTAGGGCGTGGATTTCCTTGCATACTTTCTAACATATGTGTTGCTGTAACAACTGGTTTTCCCATTTCATTTGCCGTTTTAATAATCTGTTTCTGATAAATTGGTACTAATTCCAATGAAACATCAACACCTAAGTCACCTCTGGCAACCATAACACCATCCGCAACATCTAAGATTTCTCTTAAATTATCGAAACCTTCTTGATTCTCGATTTTTGGAATAATCTGAATATCTGGTTTTCCTTCTTCACGAAGAATTTTACGGATTGCCAACACATCTTCTTTACGTCTAGTAAAAGATGCAGCGATATAGTCAACACCCATTTTACATCCGAAACGGATATCAGCATCATCTTTTGCAGAAATAAACGGCATGCTTAAACGCACTCCTGGCAAGTTACAGCCTTTTCTGCTTTTCAATGTATGTGGATTCTCGATACGGCATTTTAATTCGCCTTCTCTTTTTTCAAGAATTGTCAGACGGCATTTACCATCATCAATTAAAATCGTTCCATTCACTTCTACATCGTTAAATACTTCTGGACATTGAATGTGGAATTTTTCATGTGTTCCCAACATTTTTTCACGTACGATGGTAATAATTTCTCCTGTTTCATACGTTTCAGATCCATTTTCAAAGTCACCTAAACGAACCTCTGGTCCTTTTGTATCTAATAAGATTGCAACATTCTTTCCTGTTTCTTTAACAACTTCGCGAATGTTTTTGATACGGTTACCATGTTCTTCATAATCCCCGTGAGAGAAGTTCAAACGGATGATATTCATACCGTTTTCAACCAGCTTCGTCATCATTTCTTTGCTTTCGGATGCTGGCCCGATCGTACAAATAATTTTAGTTTTTCTGTTTTCAATCATAAACTGTTTCCTTTCCTAATAACCTATTTACCTTTTATATGCTATACCAGACGCTCAAACAGATTCTGCAACTTCTTACGTGATTCTCTTGGCGTATTCAATGCCTCTTCAATAGGAACTGCAATAATCTGATTGTCTTTAATGCTGACACATTGTCCTCCAATACCCTGCATCAGCAAATCAACTGCTTTTTCACCCATACGGCTCGCTAACACACGATCCGTCGGTGTTGGTGATCCTCCACGCTGTACGTGGCCTAACACGGTGGCTCTGCCGGAAAACCCGGTATTTAAACTTACCTTCTTGGCAAATTGGTGAACATCGGTAATTTTTTCTGAAATCACAACAATTGCATGACGTTTCTTTTTGATCAAATCTAAATCACGCAATCTCTCCAGCACTTCGCCTTCCTCAAAGCCGGTTGAAGATGTAATAACGATTTCAGCACCGCACGCAATGCCTGACCAAATGGCCAAATCACCACAGCGGTTTCCCATGACTTCAACAATGGAGCATCGATGATGAGAGCTTGATGTGTCTCGCAATTTATCGACTGCTTCAACTATTGTCGTTAAGGCTGTATCAAAACCAATCGTAAAGTCCGTACAAGTGATGTCATTATCAATTGTGCCAGGTAAACCGATACAATTAATACCCATTTCAGTCAGTGCTAAAGCACCACGATAGGAACCATCACCACCGATAACAACGATTGCTTCTATTCCACGTTTTTTCAGCTGCTGCACTGCTTTTTCGCGTACATCCGGATCTTTAAATTCCGGCAATCTAGCAGAGCCTAGAATCGTTCCGCCGCGATCGATGATCTCACCGACACTGGCTTTTGTTAAAGGTTCAATATATCCCTCTACCATACCCTTGTATCCATCATAGATACCAAAGACTTCGATTCCACTGTTCAGTGCAACTCTTGTGACGGCGCGAATTGCTGCGTTCATTCCCGGTGCATCTCCACCAGAAGTTAAAACACCTATGCGTTTTACCATAAAAATTCCTCCATTCACGGTTATTATGATACCATTTTCTTACAATTTTTACTAGCATTTATTTCCTTCTTGAATTACCTTTTACAAAAATTTCAGTTGATAATGTAGAAATTCGCTCTAAAAGCCGTTCTGCAGCCATTGGCTCCATCTGTTTTCCATTACCCAGTGCCCATTTTTCCTTTAATTCCTGCATCCGATAATTACTTGTAAAAATTGTTAATTTCTTACCTTCCATACGCCCATCTAAGATAGGCAATAGGATATCATCACGACTCCATGAGGTAACACTTTCTCCACCAATATCATCCAAAACTAAAACATCTACATGCCGTATACTAGCCAGTTTTGCTTCCATAGCTAGCGGTTCTTGAAACATCATTTTTAAATCAGATATGAGCTTTGGTACATTGACAAAAGATACACTACGCTTTTTTTTCGCAAAATAATTACACATACCGGCGGCTAAATAGCTTTTCCCTGCTCCCGGTTTCCCCCATAAGTATAACCCTTTTGAGCTATCTTCATCCATGATGGTCTGCAATACCTGCATGACAACGCCTTTATATTCACCGCTTTCTTCTTTTAGATCCAGTTTTGCCAGATCCACACATAAATAGGATTGTGGCATATCACATTGGCGATATTGTTTTTCATGCGCATATAACTTTTGTTGTTCGATTTGATAATGACAAGGCACCAGTACATTTTGTAAGATACCATCATAGCGTAACTCCATACGTGTTCCTGTCATCGGTTGACGACAAAAGCTTATGCCCTGGCAATGCTCACATTTCTTCATTACATCGCAATAATCTTGAAATCTTCCACTATGTGCTTCGACAAAAGCAGCAGTTTGATCATACTGTTTCAGCCATTGTTTAATCTGTGGTTGCTTTATAAGAGCAGCCACACGCTTTTGTTTTGCTTTTTTTTGTTCTTCACTTAATGTGAAGGAAAACTCCACAGGTTCCATCATTATTCACCTCGCAGTCGCTCCATCATCTCTTCTAATTCTTTATCATCTACCGTCTTGTTAGCCTTTTCACTGCCTTCATCCTCTTGTTGAAACCATTCCGGCAGTTCCTTCTTCTTTGTTTTAATTGGTTTTTGTTCTTCTTCCTTAATATGTGCTAATGCTTTTTCACTCGTATCAATGTTTAAACGTACCCAAACACTAGCGATTTTTTCAACATATGACTTACTGAAACGCTGATTTGTTTTTTCCAATACATATTCAATCAATACATTTACAACTTCTGGTTTCATCTTAAAATCAGTGATTAGCGTTTCTATCAAATAGGCATCACTGCGGCTAACTTCAATCCCATGCTGCTTACTTTGTAAAAAGCGCACCGGTGGTAAAGCATATGGATTTTTCACATCAAGATCAACCATAACACTGCGTTTGGCATTGCGCACCTTACGTTTCAATAGTTCGGCATTTAATGTATTATCTTTTAAATTCATACTTTGCGATACATATTTTCGCATATCCATTTCTGAAATACCATGAATAGTGGCCAATTCTCCAATTAAGCGAAGATTTTTTTGATTGCGACAGGTAAGCGGAAACAGTGTTTTTGAATATCCTGTTAAAAAGCGATCATAATTGAAACTTAATGGAATATCGCTCATCCGCTGCATATCATCCTCATCTGGCTTTAATTTCTGAAAATTCTCTTCTTCACTGTCTTTCCACTGATCTTTAATGATATTTTCAAAAGGCATGGTGATTTCCTGATATTCTTCCTTATCTTCCAAATCATGAGCAAAGCACAGTTTATTGAATTCATATACCTGTTTTCCCATTTGTTTAAGATATAAACGGCCAAACACCTCATGTCGTAAGAATGTATTACCTTCTTTTGGCATGAATACCTGATAAACATATTGATCATCAACAGCACGATAATACGTTTTTACTAACAGATATTGTTCCAAAATATGGCGATTTTTCTCAATGACCTCTTTGCTGAGACCACTGATTTTTTCTATCAAGAGATGATTGCGTATTTTTTGGTTTCTTGTGCCAATGGCAACCATGGTGCTATAAAGTATCGCTGCATCTTGACCAATCAAAGGATAATACAGCATGACAAACGCAGCATGGCGTTCCTGTGTCATTTCGCCGATGACTTCAATGCGGCATTTCGTCATAGCCCCCACAGCATCACCTCCTAATTACTTTCAGTATATCACAAATCTGCCTTTCCAGATTTTCTTTATTCGAATTATTATACAAAACAACATCCGCTTTCGCTATCTTAGCTTCTTGCGACATTTGATGTGCTAAGCGTCGCTTCGCCTCTGCTTGTGATATATGACGATACTTCATCAAACGTTCTAATAAAAGCGAGTTTTCACAAGCCACGACCCATACAGCATCAAAAAAGGCTTCCCAACCTACTTCAAATAGCAATGGTACTTCAACAACAACGATTTTCTCATCCGCATGTAATAAGAGTTCCTGCTCAATTTTGGCTTTGATCAAGGGATGCAAGATGGCTTCAGCCTGTTGTTTATGTAAAGGATCTTTAAAAATTAAATCACTCATGAGCTGTTTATCAAGCTCTTCATGCTCATCTAGCAATTGATTACCAAAAGTCGCTATTAGCTTAAGATAACCTTCTTCTCCTTTTTCAAGGAGCTTCGCATTGATAGCATCACAATCTAAAACGGTAATACCTTTTTCTTTTAATATTGCGATCACACTGGATTTACCAGCTCCCATCACTCCGGTCAAACCTATTTTTTTCATCGTTTTCGCTGGCATGTCGGACAATAACAGGTACCTCTGGTCGCTACTGTTATTTTTTTGATTTCTCCTTGACATACCGGGCATTTCTCTCCTTTTTTCGCATGTACTTTTAATTTCAATTGAAACCTTCCATCCACGCCAAGACTTGAGGTGTAAGAACGTATTGTCGTACCTCCATAACGAATAGCCCCCTGTAAGATTCTTCTCGTTTCCTGCAACAGCCGTTCAAAATCTTTTTTTCGTAAATGATAAATCTTAGTTTCTGGATGCATACCTAGTGCAAAGCAAATTTCATCAGCATAAATATTACCAATTCCTGCAATTACGCTTTGATCCAGTAGAGCAGCTTTTAATACGATCTTTCGTTTATGTAATGCATGATATAAATAAGTGGGTGTTAAACGTTCATCAAAGGCATCTAAGCCAATATTTTGAAAGCATGGATACTGATGGATATCCTTACGTTTCTCATATAAATACATTTTGCCGAATTTGCGAGTATCATGATAGCGCAATTGTCTGCCATCCTGTAAATCAAACAGCACATGCACATGCTTATCATAAGGCTCATCACTTTTTTGAATATAAAACTTCCCTTCCATGCGCATATGGGCAATCCACATCATGGAACCTAAATCAAATAATAAATACTTACCATAACGTTCATAATGCTGAATCGTTTTGCCTTTGATCTGTGCACAGAACGTTTGGGGTGTAGGATAAGCAATAATGTTATCCCATAATACATGACAATCCTTGATCGTCACATTGCCCAGTTGATGTTCTAAGGTCCTGACTACAGTTTCTACCTCAGGTAATTCTGGCATATCTTCACCTACTTTGCATCATACCAACTCTTGCCGATATTTGCTTGTGCAATGAGCGGTACTTTTAATTTCATAACATTTTGCATGCCTTCTTCTACAATTTGTGTCATCTTATCAATTTCATCTTCACATACATCAAAGATAAGCTCATCATGAATCTGTAAAATCATACGCGATTTCACCTTTTCTTCCTGCATTTTTTGATAGATGTGTATCATCGCCATTTTAATCAGATCTGCAGCGCTTCCTTGTATTGGTGCATTCATAGCCGCCCGTTTTCCAAATTCACGCATCATATAATTTTTATCTGCTATCTCTTTTATGTAACGACGTCGATTATATAATGTTTTCACATAGCCATGTTCTTCACAGTAAGCAATAGTCGCATCCATAAAGGTTTTGATCTTCGGATAGGAAGCAAAGTATTTTTCAATAAAGGTATGAGCTTCTTTCCGTGAAATGCCCAATTGCTCACTTAGACCGAAATCACTTTGTCCATAGACAATACCAAAATTCACGGTTTTCGCACTGCGACGCATATTGGCATCTACTTCATCATGTGAAACATCAAATATTTGCATGGCTGTTTTGGTATGAATATCGATATCATGGTTAAACGCATCGATCATCTGTTCCTCATCTGCCATATGTGCCAACATCCGCAATTCAATCTGTGAATAATCAGCAGATAACAGAACATGTCCCTCACTTGCCACAAAGGCTTTGCGGATACCTTTTCCTTCTTCATTACGTACGGATATATTTTGTAAATTAGGTTCTGAAGACGATAATCGTCCCGTCTGTGTCTGAATCTGATTGAAAAGCGTATGTATTTTCCCATCTGCCAAAATATGTTTTGCCAAACCGATTGCATATGTACTATAAATCTTCTGATATTTGCGATGCTCCAACAACAGAGGAATGATTGGATGTACATGCACAAGTTTTTCTAAGACATCGGCTGCTGTACTACGTTTCTTGCCTGCCTTTAAACCTAATTCATCATACAATACAGATGCCAACTGCTTAGGTGAATTGATATTGAACTCCATCCCTGCTATTTCATAAATCTGCAAACTTAACGCGTTGATCTTAGCTTCTGTTTCATCGGCAATTTTTTGTAAAACTGCCTTATCACAATATACGCCTTCTTTTTCCATGGCATACAATACGCGCGTTAATGGCATCTCAATTGTATCAAACAAATCCTTCATTTCCATTTCTTGCAAGGTTTCATCTAATAAAGCTACAATACTATATAAATTTTCTGCCTGCAACATAGCATATTTGCTTTGTTGCGCAAAATCGATGAGTTTTGGCTTCCCTTTTTTGCCATAGATATCCTCTTTATGAATACTTTGATCAAAGTGATATTTTTCTGCCAACTTCTCATAATCAGAAATGGTTTGATCAACTAAAAAGGCTGCCAGCATAATATCAAAGTTCACATCTGCTGCGATTAGGTTATTTTTATGACAAGCATGATAGAAGTTTTTCGCATCATAAACCGCCTTGTCATTTTTTGTAGCTAGATACTGTAAAAACGCCGGATCTTTTCTTGCATCTTCTAAAGTGATGTATTCATTTTTATTTTCTTTGCTTAATGCAAAACCATATAATGTAGCATCATAATAATTTTCATTATCGATATCTGCATAAACAACACTATGTCCATCATAAAATGCTTCTGATATCTTTTGCACTACTGCATAGGTTCCATCACGCGTTACCTCTTCTTTTTTACGTGTATTTTTTGCAAAACTATTCATTTCATATTTTATATAAAAATCATGCAGTTCTTCTTTGGGAGGCTGCAGCATCAACGCTGTAATATCAATAGGCAAGGTTTCATCGGTTTTAATTGTTGCCAGATATTTTGATAAAAAGGCTTTTTCCCTATCTGTTTCCAATTTTTCTTTCAGTTTTCCTTTGATTTCCTCAATGTGAGCATAAACATTATCAACGGTATCATATTCCTTTAACAGTTTTAATGCTGTCTTTTCGCCAATACCTTTTACCCCTGGGATATTGTCTGCACTATCTCCCATCAATGCTTTCAAATCGATAATCTGTGAAGGCTTAATCCCCATTGTCTCCATCAATTTTTCTTCATTCATGACCTCAATTTCACTGATACCTTTTTTCATTAGATAGACATCGGTCGTAGGATCAATCAATTGTAATAAATCTCGATCACTTGATAAAATATGAATCTCTAATTCAGGATGCTGTCGTGCCATGCAGCCTATGATATCATCTGCCTCAATACCATCGCATTCATAACGCTGTAAACCATACGCATCCAAATATTCACGAGCAATTGGAAACTGCACGATCAATTCTTGATCTAATTCTTTACGTGTCCCTTTATACTCCGTATAAGTTTCATGGCGAAAGGTTGGTTTTCCACTATCCCAAGCCACTAACACCATATCCGGATGTATCATATCAAAGGCTTTATTAATCATTGTGATAAAGCCATATACTGCATTTGTCGGTATTCCATTGCTGGTTTTCATCATGCGTCCATATACGGTTGCATAATAGGCACGAAACAGCATGGAATTTCCATCAATTAATAATAGTTTTTTCATAAGCTCCTCCATATTTATTTACATTGCTTTCGATAGCATGCATTTTTATCTTTTCTTGATTATTTTACCACGTCATAGCACTTCTAGCACGCTTTCTACTTGGAAAGTAAGAAAACTTTATCCTGCTATAACACTGCTGATTGCTCTTTTTTATATGACAATCCACTACATCTTTGCTTCTTAATGAATCTTTCTTTTATGATTTCATGATGCATTTCTAAACAAAACATGTTGCAATGCCTTTACATCTTCTTCTTTATATCCTTATCCATGAGAGCGAATGGAACATGCTTAATTTGCATAGTATTACAGCAAACGCAAGAAAAAGGTCGTGTTGACCTTTTACGATGCAATGGATTCTAAGGTTTCCAAATTTTTATACATGATCGACATATAGTCTTTTCCAGCCTTTTGATCACTTTCTTTTAAACTGGATACATTATTTAACTCAACGGGAATTAAACCAAGCTCCTGGATTAATTTTTCTCTGAGCCTTACCATATCTTCTGGCAAATTAGATTCCATTGCCATATAACGCACATGATCATTTCGAATACGCTTTTTTATGATTTCTAACTGATCCTTGGTTGGCAAGGCACCATATTTTGATAAAATGACCGGATATACTTCTATACCATAAGACTTCTGCCAATTTCCAAAACTTGGCGTCATGGATACAAAAGCAATATTTTTATGCTGATCGTGAATACTTTGAAAATCGGCATCTAAACGAGCAAGATCCATTTCCAATTGATCATAATTTTCATCAAAGATCTTCTGATATACCGGATATTTATCAACCAGATAATCGCGTATATCACTCGCCATGCTGGTCATGGCAACCGGATCCATCCACAACATAGGGTCATTATCATAAGTTTCTACACTGTCAAAACTTTCTCCTTCATAATAAGGCGACTCTACGATAGCACTGACATCATTTACATAGGTCGTTGTATATCGTTGAAATTTATAGATGGCACTTTTAGTAGCCAAATCTACCATATCCGTCTCTTTACGAATATCATCCGCATACATCTGCATATAAGGCTCTAAGGAGCCAATGTAAAACAATGCATCTGCAGATGCTAGAATATCCTTATAATTCGCTTTGATCTGTGCTCGTTGGATCATTGTATTTTCGCTTATATCCTGACTTTTTACATTATCAGCGCCAATGCGTTCTACTAAATACTGTACTGGATATACAGTGGTTGCAACACTTGGCGTTTTTTCTTCACAACCGCTTACTAAAAGAATGCTCAGCAAGGAAACAAATAGTAATTTCTTTTTCATAAGGTCTATGCCTCCTTGCCTCAAATTATAACATAATTCGCAACTATCGCCTACTCCTGTTTTCAAAGAAATACGACTTCAGCCACTCTTCCTCTTTCATCCATCCGCGCGAACATTTTAAGATATTATAGCGTCCCCGATATAAGTCATGATGCTCATGGAAAAGAGGCGGATAAGGGATTGGGTGCAGCAAACGATAATGATAGAAACGCAGAGTATCACAAGGCAAATTTTTCCAAGCGACATATTGTTCACATAGTAAACAGATGCACAATAACCACATCGAAATACCCTTACAAAAAGAAGAACACATAAAGAAAAGCAACAGCAAAAAGCTGCCGAAATAACAAATACGATTCGCAGTTTGAAATGGAAAAAAGCAATGCAAAAAATTTTGTAACAGACGTGCTCCGTCCAAAGGATAAATCGGCAATAAATTAAATACAAGCAATGCGGCATTGATCTGTAACAGATACGTATAAAATGCCAGTGATAAAACACCTTGTTGATACAGAAAGGAAAGAAGCAATGGCTGTAGCATATGAGTGAATGGACCGGCTGCTAATATAAGTGTTTCCTTGATTAAGCTGCCATAGCCAATATAAGATATCTGAGCGGCCAAACCAAAAGGATATATGATAATTTTTCGAATTGGATAATGAAAAAGCCGGGCAATCAAAATATGCGCCAGCTCATGAATGGTCAACATCATAAAAATATACAGAACGATTTTTTGCATAGGTACGATCCGTAATAGGAACAGATATGGCAACCATAAAATGGATATACTAAACGGAATTTTCCGCAAGACCTTTTTCATAGGAAATCTCCTTATTATCTTTTAGAAAATCAATCGTTATATGATTTTCATACGTGCCTAGCATCTTCCCTTTCAGAATACGTTCATCAGCCTTTACATTGACTTCTTTTAAATGTCCATAGGTTGTCACAACACCATTATCCTGTTTTAAAGATACACTGCATTCTCCAGAATCACTCCGTTGTACATGAAGTACTACACCATTAAAAACCGCATATGCACTATTTGTGCCATTTTGATATTGATTATCCTTGATTGGCGTATAGGCAGGTGCAGCACTGACAGCTTCTTCTTTTAAAGAAAACCAATTATCAAAAGGTATCCATTGTGTCAGTGAATCCAATTTGAAATTTTGAATATATGCCGGCATCTCGATCAGCTTCAGCTTGGCATTTAACATTAACGCCAACACGACCACACAAATCCCCATTGCCAGCATCACCGTATGATAAAACAGGCGAAATAGGGAGAATGAGTGTTCCTTTTCTGTTGCTTGTGTTCCTCTTCGTTTACGTATACGTTTTCTTACATCATTCAGATCGCTCATATCATCCCTCCTACAATACAGCATATGCAAAAACATAACCAACTAGAACAGGGTAACAGGATAAAAAAAAGAGGAAATGCATCCTCTTCTTGGTGTTATGTAGATGGTGTATCGTCTATTTCTGTTTTCATCGCCTGATTAAAGGTGCTATGTTCATGACGTTGTTGATACAATTCACTCGTTGTTTTAATAGCAATCACAAGTGGTACAGATACCATGATGCCGACGACATTGCCAATAACTCCTCCGGCAAATACCGCAAATAACGTAATTAACGGTCCTAATGCACTTCGTTTCTCATGAACAATTGGCGAAATGACATAGTTATCCACGTTGCTTAATACGATAATACCAATGATCAAGGCTGCCAAATTGCTTGATGGAAGTGTCAGCCCGGTCAAAATACCGATAGCATTTGCCACAGTACCGCCAATATAAGGGATTACCGCGCCAAGTGCTGAAATGATTCCAATAATCAGCCAGTCATGATGACCGACACAGTAATAAAAGGCACAATATTCAACAAAACGAATCAAAATCAATAAGGCCATGCTTTTTAAATAAACCGTAACATTTTCATCAATCTCATGTAAATAAATATCACTGTTTGGAATAAACAAATGAAAAGCTTTTTTCACATAACCTTTCATACGGTCAAAATCAAACAGCATATAAATGGCAATGATGATCGTAAATAAAATATTTGTCACATAATCCAAAATCGTACTCATCCAAGATGGCAGGCTTGATACAAGTCCCGGCATCCAATCATCATAAGCTTCCAGCAATTTAATGATATTGTCGGTTAGACTATTCACAAGTGAGAAATCTTTTAGATTACCAATTTCTTTAATCTTAAAGCTGATCCATTGCACACCTTGAATCAAGGAAGAAATGAATTCATTGATTTTCGCATATAGCATAGGCAGCAATAAGACAATCAATATCACCAAAATCACCAAAATGATGATCCATAGCAGTAAGATACTGAAATTTTTATTTAACCCTTTTGCCTTCATATATAAAACAAGCGGATTCATGATGTACGCCAAAGCAAAGCCATATAAGAATGGCTGTAAAACACTATAAGCAATACTCATCCAATTTCCCCAAATGCGCTGTGTCTGCATGAGCAGAAACAAAATGATCAAGACTCCGATGATCTTCGCCATCGCATATAAAGAGAACCGCTCATCTATTTTCCTTAATATTTTTTTCAGCATTTGAACACCTAGCTTTCTATTTGTTATTTTATCATGAACATCGTAAAAAAACTAGGAAGTTCGCCATTATCCAAACAGTTTTGCCAATATTGTTTTGGAACGATATTTTGGCAAAGCGCTGGTTTCGCCTAACAAACGCTTTACGATACAGTGAAAACAACTGTATAATTGGCTATCCTTTCGTCTTGTTAAAGGTGTTCCATGATTGTTTGCACGTATCATTTCCTCATCTTCAAACACATATCCTAAAAAATCCACTGCTAGCCATGACTTTGCTTCTTCTAATGTTATACAGATGCCTTTTTCAATAAGTCTTGGCTGCATGCGATTCACGATAAAAGAAATTTCTTCCATTCCTTCTTTCATTAGAATACCAATGACACGATCAGCATCCTGCAATGCTGTGACATCTAATGTTGTGACAACAATTGTCTTTTTGACACAGGCAATGGCCTGTAAAAAGCCACTTTCAATTCCAGCCGGAGCATCTAAGAGCACAAAATCAAATTTCTGCTTCAACGCCTCAACGATATGAGGCAACTCATGTTTTGGAAATTGATCAATATGGATAGTCTTACAGGCAGGCAACAAATATAAATTCTCTTCCCGTTTATCCTTGATGATGGCTTTTGCCAACGTACAGCGCCCATCTAACACATCCTTTAAATCAAAAATGACCCGATGTTCTAAACCAAGCATGATATCTAGATTTTTCAATCCCAGATCCATATCAATCATACAAACCGTAAAGCCTCTTTGAGCTAATAATGTTGCGATGTTTATGACGGTACTACTTTTCCCTACACCGCCTTTTCCGGAAGTTATTGCAATTGCCTCTCCCACATTCTCTCCTCCTTTAGTTGTTTCAGTTTCACTGTGCAATGCTCATAATAAACCTCTGCTGGTGAAAAAGATGTCAGATTTTGAAAGCGACTGTCACAGATGCGCACATTCCCTTGCATAGCTGAAACGTATAATTGACAATGGGCATGCAAAAGGTCCACACTCCCATACATATTTCCTAACACATACAAAGAAGCTTCGCTCACAACATAAGCCTGCTGTTCAATGGTGCCTAATAAAAGGATTGGCTCATGAAAGTGATAATGCTCTCCATTCCCTAACGTTTTCTGCAAAATCTTGATTCGCGGTTTTTCTGTTTCTACATTGCAGCCTTTCATGATGATATGACATTGTTCACAAACTTGCAAAATAGCAAGAAATTGCGCATCATTGATCTTTGGCAAATGAAAAAAGACTGCAAGCGCAGATGTATGGAAAATACTACATTGCAGCAGTCTATGATGTAATTCTTGTAAGCATGCATCAAAATCGTCAAATTCGACAAACACATGATAATCCTTATTTATTCCTTTGATTTTAATCTGAACCATTCGACCTTTTCCCCTTTTCGTATCCGACGGGCTTTCATTTCCAGATAATCGTCTTTGATTTTGATCAAATAAACAATGACCATCGCTAAGATAGCATTCGCAAGTAGGGTCAATAATTCATAGCGTTCTGCCCAAAGTGTCAAAGACATTTCTGTCATTCGCTGAAAGCTCATGTAGAAGTATATCAAAAGGTCTTTGACGAAAATTGTCACAATTGCTAGAATTAACGATTCTATTAAGGTATCGGTCATATGCTTGCTCCAAAGATGTAGCAGGCAGGCAACCAGAGTATAAACAATTGCATAAATCAGAAATGTATTCGCAAAACAGAAATCATAGATCATTCCACAGCCAAAGGCAAACAAACAGGTGTCTATCAGATTAAACTTGCGAACAGTGAGAATCATTGCACAAAAACCCAAGTTTGGAATAAACATCAATGTATCTACCAAATAAGAGTTGGGAAATAAAATCATCAAAACTTCATCGATTAGAAAACAGAAAACAACAAAGAGAAGATGTGTCATATCACTTCTCCCCCTTTGCGCCTGTAATTACACGCACCAACGTGAATTCTTGAAAATCATCAACCGGACGTACATAAATAGTCTGTCCACTTTGATTACTTAAAGCTTGAATAGAATCGACATTACCAATCAACAAGCCGCTAGGATATCCTCCACCCATGCCACTTGTAATGACCTGCATGCCTTCCTTCACTTTATCCGTATCATCATATAAATATATGACATACATGCCACGCTTGATATCATAACTTTGCAATACGCCATCAACACTTGTCTTCTTATCAATATTGATCTTAATGGAAGCTGTCGTCGTCTTGTCTTCACTCGTTAACAACTTCACGACACTGGTATGATTTGACACACTGGCAACCTTGCCGATCATACCATTTACCGATTCGACTGCCATGCCTTCCTTAACACCATCTCTTTTTCCAATATCGATGGTAATAAGATTATTCCAACTTGCCTGATCACGGGAAATCACATGTGCCCATGTCATGGTATATTTATCTTCGCTCTTTTGCAGTTTCAAAGCCGCTTCTAGTTCTGTGTTCTTACGGCGTTCGTCATCATATTTTGCCTTGTAAGAAGGATTTTGGCTAAGTTCATAGCGTAGTAAATCATTTTCTTCCTTCACGCTCCACAAATTTGCCAAATCTTGCAGCCAATCTTTTGCGGTCATTACCGGATGATCGATCAGCGCATATTTCAGCATACTGATGCCATCATAGCCTAAATTGCTTGTTAGCGTACCACTCATGCTTTTCAAAAGAACACCCAATGCCACAAAGGCCAGGATGATTCCGATTACTATTTTCTGAAGTCGATTAAATTTTGACATCTTATCACCTATTTCGTACCTCTCCATTATAAAGGGTAAAATGAAATAGTTCAATCCATAAGTCGTTTTTGTCGAAAACTTATGTACGTATTCCGTGCAACGATAATATGATCAATCAATGGAATCGCTACCATTTTCCCAGCCTCTTGAATAGCCTTTGTTAATGTGATATCAGCATCACTTGGTGTTGCATCGCCAGATGGATGATTGTGAACGCAAATAATCTTTGCACAGCCTTGTTGCATCGCCTCTTTAAAGATTTCTCGTGGATGGACACTTGCAGAAGTTAATGTGCCCATAAACATAGTACGATAACATAAGACATGATTTCTCTGATCAAGAAACAACACTAAAAAATGTTCTTGTTTAGCATAGCCGATTTCCTGATTCAACCATTCCAAAATATCCTGTGGTTCTTCAATTTGTTCCTTATGCATCACTTTATCAAAAGCAATGCGTCGGCACAATTCAAAAGCGGCATTCAATTCAATGGCTTTTGCTTTTTTAATGCCTTTGATACACATAAGCTCTTGTATACTGGCATTTCCCAGTTCTCCAAGTGTTGCTTTTAATGCTAACACCTTATCTGCCAATTCTAAAGCACTTAGCGATTGCGTACCGCTTCTGAGCAATAATGCTATTAATTCTCGGTTACTCAAAGCGTTTACTCCATACTGAATCGCCTTTTCACGTGGCCGCTCTTCTTCTTTTAATTCTTTAACTTTCATCTTTGATCCTTTCCAGTACTTCACCATATTCTTTTTTATCAATTAGGGTAGCCAACTTCGCATCCGTAATGGTTACACTTTTTTGAATATAGTTGTACTTCTTCTTTTTCAACACAGACTCTACCTTCTTTGTTTGTTTCTCATCAACATCAACACCACAAACAACCGCCGTTGTCTTTCCTTGTTTCCAAACATAAGATGATATGCCTTCCTTTTTCAGCTTTTGTTGCATATCGTCAATACTGTCTTGCTGTTTGTATAACCCCACCTGCACCATATATAATGTCCGTTTTTGTGCTTCTGCATCGGACAGTGTTGTAAACAGTGCATAGTATACGATGGAAAATACTATTGAAAACAATACTGCAAAAAACACAATTAATCGTTTATTCTCCATATGCCTTACCCTCCTACCCTTGTATATGTGTTTTGTGCATGAGAAAATGCCGATACGACAGAAACAGACAAAGAATCCCTTCCGTATACATATACGACGCAATCATGCAAAAAACGTAAAAATTGCGCACATATTTCACCAACAATTTTTTATAAAGGTTATTCCTTACAAGACATATCGTAGAAAGTAGTAAATTCTTATTGACATTTATTTGAAAATAAGTAAAATAATAAAAGTAACCTTGGAGCGTTGGCCGAGTGGTTTAAGGCACCATCTTGGAAAGGTGGCGTAGTGAAAGCTACCGTGAGTTCGAATCTCATGCGCTCCGCCATGGAAATTATCAGCCCCTACTACCGTAAGGTAATAGGGGCTTTTTTTACTTCAGCGTTTTCGTTTACGATGCTCTTTCATCACCGCAAATAACAGCCAACAGCCTAAACCAATAGCTGTAATATATCCGATGAAACCTAATGCCGGAATGCCAAATACTTTTGGGGTCATCTGTGTAGTACACAGTAATGAACTAGCCATTAACAACCCAGCACTGACAATACCAACAGTCAGCTTATTCACCATATGATTAATAGCAGTCATTGGTACATCACTGCCCATGACATCTAGATTAATTTTTAAACGTCCTTTCATAACCATTTGCATGACTTCATATAACTGAATCGGCAATCGCATGCCATAAGTAGTTGCATCATACAATTGTTTGCCATTTTTGGTCAGTTCTTTTTTTAGGTCCCACTTTTTTACCATCTTTCCTGCCACATGATTTGCCGCTATAGAAATAATGTTAATACTTGGATCTACGATTACCATAGTGCTTTCTATCGTGACTAGCCCTCTTGCGAGCATGCTAATACCTTTTGGCATCGATATTTTATGCTTATGTGCAATCGTAAAGATTTCCTGTATCGCTACACCAAGATTGATTTCTGCCAATTCCATTTGTAGATAACGGCGCATAAAGCTTTCCATATCATCATAAAACAAGGCATGATCAATTTTAGCATCATGGATACCTAAAGCCAAAACGACATCCACTAGTTTCTGGGTATCATTATTGCCAATCGCCATGACGGCGTTTTTCATTAAATCTTTATCTTGCTTGCTAAGCATGCCCATCATGCCAAAATCAATCCAGACAATCTTACCATCCCGAATACGCAAATTGCCCGGATGTGGATCAGCATGAAAAAATCCATCATCTACAATCTGTTTGATATAGTTTTCTGCTAACTTAATCGCGATTTCTTTACGGTCATAGCCTTCTTTTTCCAAAACCTCAAATTCATCGATTTGTAAGCCATTAATATATTCCATGACTAAAACACGGCTCGTGCTGTATTCCTCTTCTATCTTAGGAGCACCAATATATTGAATGTCCTCATTAAGGGCAGTAAAACGTTTGGCAAATTTAGCTTCGTTAAGAAAATCCATCTCCTCTTTGGCAGTATGCCAAAATTCATCTAAAACGATATTAATGTCTACTACACTGCCTAATATTTCATTGAGATGTAAAAGTTTACTAGCTCTTCGCACTAATGAAATATCACGTTCCATGGTCGCATAGATGTTGGGGCGCTGTATCTTAGCAACAATGTCTCGTCCATCCTTCAGTTTGGCTTTATGAACCTGAGCGATTGAAGCACTACCTAAAGGCTGTACATCAAAGTCTATAAAAACATCTTCTAGATCCATCCCATATTCTTCTTCGATGACATTACGTACCGTTTCCATATCCATGGGAGCAACATTATCTCGTAGTTTGATAAGTTCTACGCAATATCGCTCTGAAAACATATCCTGCCTTGCTGACATGATCTGTCCGATTTTGACAAAGGTAGGGCCTAGATCTTCTAAAATTTCACGAAATTTTATTGGATCGACACCTTTCGTAATCTGATGCTTTTTTAGGATACTAATGATTTGAGCAAGTCGGCGTTTACTGCTTAGACTCTTATTATTTGTCTTCTTCATCACTCTTTGCTTGCAATTCTTCAATCTTTTCTTTAATTGCCGCAAGTTCTTCCTTGCTCACCTTTTCCAGATCTTTCTTAATACCTTCTGCATCTACAGGAGTACTTAGCTTTTCTTTGACCGCATGTTTTAGTTCTTCATTTAACACTTTTCCCTGCTCTACAGTCAATTCACCTTTTTTAACTAGCTGATCTACTAATTCTTTTGCTTTTTCTGCTGTTGTAGCAGCTGCACCGATTCCGGCAAGAAATACTTTCTTTACATCATCACTAAAATTCAACATAGTAATACATCTCCTTTGGATATTTTTTATTACTTTTATTTTACCACGTTTTCTATGCTTCGGCACAAAGGAAATACTTTTTTCCTTCTGAATGATCTGCTTTCCGTATGATATGTTCCATCTTTTCAACAAAGCCTTAGAAATAGTAGACTTTTCCCTATCTTTTCGTTAAAATGAAACTGGTGATGAACATGAGGAAATATGTTTCTTTCATAAAATTTCTTGATCATGCACATATTGCTTATAACGAGGTACGCATCGTGAAACAGCCATCTTATCTAAAACGTTATTTCGAGCAATATAAAGCATATTATAAATTATTTTTGATTGGGCATAATTATGCGGGTGAGTATGAAAAATTGGAAGAAGATCTCAAAAATGTGACAAGCAAATTAACATAATTTGTCTTTTCTTTCATTCAATGTTAAAATAAGCTGCATTGGAGGCGATAATTTGAAACGATTTCGATGGATGGCAATCATCGTAGCTATGCTTATGGTATGCGCAGGCTGCAGTGAAAAAGAAAAACAACCGACACCAACTGATGTAACCAAACAATTTCTGACAGCAATCCAAAAGCAGGATGAAACAGCTTTAAAAACATCTTCTCAATGGAATCTGGCAAGCATGAAATCTTTACAGATGCAAGATGAGGATTATATAGATGGCATTGATCACGAATTGCAAAAAGCTGCACATGATACGATGTATGGATTTCAATTCACGATAAAAAAGGAAACCATAAAGGATAAAAATGCACAAGTCGCTATAATCTTAAAAACAAAAGATATTCGTAATGCTGTAAAAAAAGGGATGAAAGAAGCAGAGAAGAAAGTGGAAAAGCTCAGTAAAGATAAGAACTTTTCTGATCAAAAAGCCCAACAAGAAATACTTACCACGTTATATACTTATATTCGTGATAGTAAAGAAGAAAAAGAGCAAACTGTTACTATTTCCTTACAACAAAATGATGGTGTATGGATCGTGAAAAAGGAAAATCAAGAGTTGGAAAAAGCATTATTAGCTAACGGTGAAGAACTGATTCAATTGATTCAATAAAACAAAAGGCTGTGACAGCGGAGAACATCCGTTATCACAGCCTTCATATTATCTTAAAATCCCATTCCTACCTCTTCAGGAACGCTGGCATTACTTGCCCGTAAAACTCTAACTCCCAGCGCCTTGCACACTTGTAAAAAGTCCGCTTGCAAGCCATCATCCCCATGTTGATACCGATAAGCCATGATTGTATCATGTTCAACATAAATAGCTTTCTCTTTTAATATTTTCGCTAATTTATGAAATGTATGATCCATAGAAAAACTTGGTTTTATCTGACAAATCTTAATCGCATCAAACCCTGCAACCCCATCAAATAATTGACTTGTTAACAAGGCGTTCATAGTTTCATAATAGCGACGATATAAGAAATTAGCATTATACTTATTCCACATCATCTCATAAGATTCATTCCATGAAAAAGCAACATTATCAATAAATTCAATATTGCCGACAAAAACATCATATGGATACGCTTGCTTCAACTGCTCAAGAAAACGTTCGTGTTGCGGCAGATAACTGACACATAGACCGAATTTTATTGCTATTGGGAACTCCTCTTGCTTCATTTCATCAATAAAATTTTGATATTCACAAATAGAGCATTTGGTTATATTATTATACCATTGATTCTGACATGGATAAGTTGCCCGTATTTCCTGATACAACAATTCACATTCTTGAAACTTATAGGTTGGCTCTAACACATAAAGCTCATCAATGTGTTTCTTTTGTGCTACCTTGCTATATTCCATCAACAACGCTTTGCTGTAGGATCCCTGTAAAGATACATGTGCATCTATCATATGCTAATACCGTATCTTTTTAATGCGTCCAAAACCAATCGTGCCAGGTCCGGCATGAGACATAATAACCGCTTTAAACACTTGCTGTTCTACCGGTTGATGAATTACCTCTTCCAATTGAAGCTTTAATTCATTGCTTACCTCACGATTATCAGCATCAATGATCATCCAATCATATTCTGCCGGATCAATGTCCTTTATAACATAAGCAATTCCCTCTTTGTATGCTTTTTTCAAGGTACGTACTTTATCTACTAAATCAATTGCCCCATGTTCAACCTTTAGCAATGGTTGAATTTTTAATAAACCTGCTAACGCTGCAGCAGCTGGCGAAATTCGGCCGCCATTCTTTAATGTCGTCAAATTTTCTGGGATCAAAACGGCAAATAGGCTGCCTTCCTTCTCCAGTTTTTCTTTTACTTGTAAGCTTGTATATCCCTTTTCAAACATCTTACGGGCCGTTTGCAACATTTTGACAACAGGATAACAAACATATTCACTATCTACTACTATGACTCTTCCTTCATATGCATCAGCCAGTCCGATAGCAACATGGCAAGTTCCGCTTAGTGCTTTTGATAAAGGTAAATAAAATACTTCATCGTATGTTTGCAATAAGTCATCCCACATCCGCGTAAGATCTCCGATGATGGGCTGTGCTGTTTTTACCTGATCACCATTCTTTAATGCCTGAATGATATCTTTGTCAAATATTGTCTCTTCTTCAATAAATTCTTTTCCGTTCATGCTGATCGGCATGCGGATGACATGAATATCCAGCTCTTTTGCTTGTTCTTTGGTGATATCTGCGCTGGAATCACACATTAATGCTATCTTTTTCATGGAATCACTCCTTACGTGCAATTATAGCAATTTTACTTTAAAATCACAATACAGAATTAAGAATTACAATGTTTTCAAGGGCAGCCTCTTTGAGCTACGTCATTTCTTCTTTCTTATTTTTACGACACGTACCGTTTATCCCCATCGTCCGCGCATAAAAAAACCGGCGATGCCGGTTACCTGTTCTTATATGGGGCGGACGATGGGGATCGAACCCACGCATGACGGGACCACAACCCGCTGTGTTAACCACTTCACCACATCCGCCATGATTTCTTTCATCAGGCGAGTTATATTATATCTTATCCCTTTTTATTTGTAAATAGTTTTTTTAATTTTTTTATAAAGACAGGAATGGAATCGTAAAGTCCATTCCTGGTGTTTTCTTTAAAACGGTTGGGATCTTCGCTTACACCTTACTTTTTCATCCAAGTTATCAACCTTGAGTTGCATCACAAAAGACCGGTTAAACCGGTCTTCACTGCGCCTTAATGTAAAACAAAATACTGCTCATACCATAATAAGAAAGAATAGACTGTATAAATCTTACGCTGATAATTTCCTAAATTATTTTTATGATCTTCAAGCCATTGTAAGATTAACTTCTGGTTGAAGAACTCTGCCGCATATGGTTTTTCAAACATCGTTTTCACTTTTGCATAATACGCTTCTTCTCGCAGCCATACACGCAATGGAACAGGAAAGCCCATCTTTTTACGTTTGCCCCAATCACTTGGTATATTTTTCATAGCCGCCATACGGAACGCACGTTTGCTTTCTTCGCCTTTTATACAATATTCACTTTCCAGCGATTTTGCTAAGTTCCAAACTTCTTTATCTAAGAAAGGAACACGCAGTTCCAAGGAATGTGCCATCGTCATCTTATCGGCTTTTAATAAGATGTCATGAGGCAACCATAAGTGCATATCTAAATACATTTTCTTATGTAGGTCATCTTGTTCTTTTACACGTTCAAAGTAAGGTCGTGTAACATCCTGATAGCATAAAGCTGTTTTATAACCATCTGCCATGACCTCATCCGCATCTTCATTATCCATAATAAATGCCTGCCCGATATAAGAATCCTCCAAAGAAGTAGCATTGCGTTGTAAAAAGCCCATACCTCGTTTTTCAGCTCTGCCTTTTGCCCAATGCCCTAACTTTTTGCGTAATGCAGCAGGTACGATTTTTTTATAAAGTTCATCATTTTTGTTTTCTTTATAAGCATCATATCCGCCAAACAACTCATCGGCACCTTCACCACTTTGTACAACTTTCAGATCCTCCACAGCCATTTCAGATAAATAGAATAAAGGTACAGCCGATAAATTGGCATGAGGTTCATCTGAATAATATTGCACCTTTGGTAAAGCATCGAAGAAATCTTTTGAAGTTAATGTTTTTTTCTTGTTTTTCAGATGTAGTGTCTCACATAAATCTCTAGCATGGGTCGTTTCATCAAACCCTTGTACTTCAAAACCAACAGAATATGTTTTATCCGGACGTAAAACAGATGCAATATAGCTAGAATCTACACCGCCGGATAAGAAAGAACCTACCTCAACATCAGCTATCTTATGATAAGCAACAGAATCCTTGACACTTTGATGAATGCACTCTACCGTTTCTTCTAATGATCTTGACGTTTCCTCAAAGGCAAAGGTAAAATAGCGTTTCACCTTAAAGTCACTGCCATCATAGGTAAAACATGTACCTGGTTCTAATTTATAGACATCTTTGAACATTGTTTCTTCTAATGGATTGTATTGAAAAATCAAATACATTTTTAAAGCATCTTTATTCACCGCTTTGTGAAAAGCTGGATGAGGTAAGAAAGATTTAATTTCTGAACCAAATAATAAGGTGTCGTTCATCTTAGCATAGTAAAATGGTTTAATGCCAAATTGATCGCGTGCGCCAAACATCGTATGTGTTTCCTTATCATAAATCACAAAGGCGAACATACCTCTTAACATCTTTACGGCATCTTCACCATAGGTTTTATATGCCTGTAAGATAACCTCTGTATCGCTATGTGTCGCGAATGTACAGCCATGTTTTTCAATCAGTTCTTTGCGAATATCCTGATAATTGTAAATTTCTCCATTGAATACGATGACATGTCTGCCATCCTCACTGTGAATAGGCTGAGAGCCTCCTTCTAAATCGATAATACTTAAACGACGAAATCCCAATGCTACATGATCATCTAAAAATGTTCCATCACTATCAGGGCCACGATGAGCAATACATTCACCCATCGCATCTAATATCTGTTTTCGATCGTAATTACCAAAACCGTAATAACCCGTAAATCCACACATTGTTAACACCTCTTTACGCTATTTCATGCGTTATCTTCCAGTATCCTGTTTGTCTCATATAGATAATTCTTTTGAATAAGACAGGAATCTTATTTATTATAAAGGATGTACAAACGTTTCTCAATAGCTGATTGCAAGAAAGCTATTAATAATTCTGAAAATTGCGGATACTGTTGTATACTTTTACAATTTGTACAAGGAAATCGATGCGTTTAAGAAAAAAGGACAAGCGCAATGTCATGTCCTATTGTGAAATGCTTCCTATTTGATTCTACCATAAAGAGGTTTTTCTTTTCTCTTCGATCCATTTGCATCAATCAACAAGCTTCGTATTATGGAGCACTACTTCCTGCAACACCTCGCCAATTGGATCATGAATTACGATATCTGCTTGATCATCCATTGCTGTTACCGCTTTATTTAACAGCACCAAGGTCTTACCTCGAAAATAACGCAATAACCCCGCAGCCGGATAGACAACTAAAGAGGTACCACCGATAATCATCACATCTGCATTGGCAATCGCTGTCACAGCTTCCTCCATTACTTGCATATCTAGTGATTCACCATACAACACTACTTCTGGTTTGATGGTATGATGACAGTTCGGGCATTTAGGAATGCCATCTTTTTGCTTCAGCATATCCTCCAATGTAAAAAAACTATGACAACTCTGACAGCGATTACGATGTATGCTGCCATGAAGTTCTAACACTTTTTTACTGCCTGCTTTTTGATGAAGTCCATCAATATTTTGGGTAATCACAGCATCTAATTTCCCCAATGCTTCTAATTTTGCTAAAGCGAGATGTGCTGGATTTGGCTGCGCATTCGGATAGACCATCTCATGAAAGTAAAAATCATAAAAAGCTTCTGTATGCTCATAAAAGAAATCATGAGATATCATTGTTTCCGCAGGATAAGGATATGTTTTTTTGCTATATATACCACTTTGTGAACGGAAATCGGGGATATTACTTTCTGTGGATACACCAGCTCCACCAAAAAAGACGATATGTTTATTTTCTTCTATAACCCTTTTTAATTTATCATACATATTTATGCTCCCTTTCGTATTTGGATATAACTGCCTTCTCTGGTTTTAACAACAGCGATACCTGCCTGAATATTTTCCTTTAAAATTTCCACATGGGAAATGATACCAATCATGCCTTTGCCTTGTGTCATTGTCTGCAAGATAGCCAATGCGTCCGCTATGCTATGCTCATCCAGAGTACCGAAACCTTCATCAATAAACATACAATCAAAACGGATTCCGCCATTCCTTGCTTGTACGACCATGGATAGTGCTAAGGACATGGCTAAGGATACTAAGAATTTTTCTCCTCCACTTAAGGATACCACATTTCGTGGTTCCATGGAATAGGTGTCAAAAATAGATAGCTCTAAGCCATATTTGCGACTTCTTCCAGTTGTATCATCATTGCGAAAAATCTGATAGCGACCTTCATGGATATGGGCTAACAGCTTATTGGCTTGGGTGGTGATGTTATCTAATAATACCCCTAAGACATAGCGTTCTATGCCAATGCCTTGATCTCCGCGCATTGCTTTTACAAAGTGCTGCATGCGAAGATAATCTGGTTCAACAATTGCTAATTCTTTCATTTGATTTTGTAATGCAGACAAAGTGCGCGCATAGATCTTTTGTTCACTTTGTCTTTGCGCTAAGCATTCCTGTATTTGCAACAGTTCTTCCTTAAGTTTAGCATCTTGTGCAACAAGTTTATCTAGATCAAGCCATACGATCTTGGCCAAGTATTCTTCTTGTTTTCGTATTTCTTCTTCTAAATGAGCAAGGTTCAAAAAGTAACGTTCAACCTCACTTGCACTGTTTTCAATATCCGTATCAGATGGCATTGTTTCCAGTTCCACTATCTTGACCTGTTGTTTGACAACTTCTTCTTCCAGTTGTTCTTGTTGTTGCTGTAACTGTTGCTGCGCCTGTCTATATTCCTGTTCGCTGGTCTGATAATGTTCAATAGCCTTATTGTATTCAATGATGCTTGCTTCCCTTTGCTGAAGCTGTAGATTCTTTTGCTCTTGTAAGTATTTCAGACTCTTTTGCTGTTGTTCATATTGCGTCTGTAACTGCTTTAAATCTTGTTGTGGAAGTCGCTTTTGTAAGGCAGCTACTTCTGCTTTGGCCATTAGATAGTTTTGTTGCTTTGTCTGCTCTTGTAAAAGGGAAGCTTCCAATTGTTCTTGTCTTTGCAAAGCACTGGATTGTAATACTTGTAACTTTTGCCGCCTTTGGCTCTGCCTTTCTTCTGCTTTAATTAGCTCTTTATACTGCTTTTTGATCTGGTGATATTCTTCCAAAAGGAACGGTTTTTGTAATAATTCCTGTATTTGCGTTTGAATATCCTTAAGCTGTTTCTTTAACAAGGCATAGGCAGCTTGTTGCTTTTCTTCTAAACGATACAGTTGTTCTTCCTTTTGCTTTCCTTCTTCCAACTGTTGTTTCAAAGAGCGAAGCGTAAGCAAATCAACGGCGGCTTTTTGTGCTACATATGGTTTTGGATGATGAAAAGAACCACAGACAGGACATGGCTTTCCTTCCTGCAAACTTTCTGCCAACTGTAAAGCACTGTGTTCTAAAAACTGCTGATACAATGCATCATGTTGCTGCTGCCGTTTTTTTAAAGTTTCCTGTTGTTGCTGATACGCAGATTGCGCATTCATCCATGCCTGTTTCTGCTTGTTCATCTGTTCTTGTAACGCTGTTTGTTTTTGATAACGTTTTTCTGCTAGCACGTAATACTGCCAATCTGCTTTGAGTTGTTCATGTTGCTTTGCTTCTTGTTCAAACGCTTGTATTTCTTGCTGCAACAACTGCTGTGTCTTTTGTAATGCCATATTCTTTTGCTTCCATTCGATATTCTGTTTATGTATTGCCTGGTATGCTGTTGCCAGCTGTTCACTTTGTTGTTTTTGCTTATCAAAGGTTTTTAACAACCGCAGTTGCTCTTCGCACTGTAGCAATTGTTCTCTTGCAGTCTGTATTTGCTCTTCATAGCCCTGAATGCTTTTATTTTGCTCATCCAAACAAGCATATTGCTGGCTAGCTTTCTGTTTTCTGTCCTTTGCCTGTATATATTGTGCTTCACGTAATTCCTTCGCTTTTTGCAAGCGCTGCATTTCCTGATACATATGCCGCAGTTGCTGCATCTGCTTCCAACGCAGTACCTGCTCTTTTTGTTGCTTCATTTGCCCTTCTTGTTGCTTCTCTTTTTCATATTGTTGTTGTTTCAGCTTATAGTCTTCTTTCCAACGATGATATTCTTTCTGCTGTAAAAGATCCGCTTGAACGTTTTCCTGCTGCTGTAAAAGTGCGTTTTTTTGTTCATTGTCCTGTGCAATCTGTTCCGTGAGCGAAGCATAGGTTTGCTGTGCTGCTTGCATGCTTTCTTCATTTAAAGAACGTAAATCCGCTGCCATTTGCTGTTTTAAAAGATCTAAGGCATTCCGTTTCTGATTCAGTTTATCTGTAAGCCATCCATTTATAGAGCTCCAGCGTTCCATCTGAAATAATGTTTTCAGGATATCTTGCTTCTCTTCACTACGACTTGTTAAAAATTGTTCAAATTTTCCTTGTGGCAAAAGCATCACCTGCACAAATTGTAAATAGGATAAACCAATCAGTTCTTGTGCCTTTTCTTCGACACTACGCAATTTAGGATTCTCAAAGAAAGGATGAAAGCAACCATCGATCATTTCACCAGCATCGACATTCACTTTATATGCCTTTTCTTTATTTCGTTTGGTGCGAACTTCAACACTTCGAAAAAATCGATATTCCTTCTCCTTGATCGTAAACGTAAAATCAACAATCGTAGGCATTTGCTCAGAAGCAAAGCGAGAACGCATACTTTCCAGATCTTCCCGCTGTCCACCGCTGCTCTTTCCATATAAGGCATATGTCATGGCATCTAACAACATCGTCTTGCCACTTCCGGTTTCTCCTTCCAAAAGAAATAGGCGATCCTTCATAAATTGTGTAAAATCAATTTGCTGTTTCTTTACATATGGACCAAATGCCTGTACTTCCAATCGTTTTGGCAGCATTCCCTACACCTCCTCAAGCATAGACAGACCCTCTTGCAAGAGCTGAATATCTTCATCACAAAGAGTTTCCTGAAACATGTCTTGAAAGTAGCGTTTCACGATATTGACATCATTTAATCCATCTAGTTGCTCAACATCCAATGAAATTTTACTCTTTATCTGCTCATTTTTCCCACTCAACTGTAAAAGTCCTGGATAATGTTCCTGAAAATAAGTCAGCATTTCATACGATACACACACATCTAACAATTGCAATTTTACATAGCCCTGTGGATATCCGTCATCAACTTGTCTTAGCTGTTGCAGATATGATAAGCTGCCTTTTAGAACATAAAGGGGATGTAAAGGTTCTATGGTACGTGCATATACCTTTTGATTGCATGTATCATATAGTAGCACCTGTTTCTGCTGTTCAGCTTCTGAAAAAGAATACGGCAATAATGATCCACTGTAATATACATGTTCCCCAACCTTTTGAGGACGATGAAGATGTCCCAAAGCTACATAATCAAATTCTTCAAATAGTGTGGCAGGCACCAGATCACTGCCTCCTACACGAGCAAATCGATCACTTTCACATACACTGGAGCCCGCAATAAAAGCATGCGCTATTGCAACATGGCATAAATTTTTCTCCTTATGCAGATGAATATCTTCACAAATAATACGAAAAGCCTCTTCTTGTGTTGCACATGGTTGTTCATACACTTGAGCTACCTGTGCAGGATGTAAATAAGGAATTGGATAAAACATTGTATCTTTGATCCGTAATCCTTTGACCTTCTCTTCCAACTTGCCATAAATATGCAGTCCCATAGGTGCCAACAATTCTGCACAGGTAGCCAGGCGAACAGCCGAATCATGGTTACCGGCAATTACTATGACCTGCTTTTGTAATTCTAAGCATAACATGCTCATACAACGATTATAAAGTTCAATCGCTTCTTTGCTTGCCAAGGTCGTATCGTACACATCTCCAGCAATTACGATTACATCCACATCTTCTTCCATAACGATTTTCTTTATTTGCCATAAAGCATATTTTTGATCTTCCAGTAAAGATACCTTATGCAAATCAATGCCCAGATGCCAATCCGCCGTATGTAATATTTTCATTGTGATACCCCGTTTCCTTTTATTTCTTCGCATTATTTTCGTCTAGTAAATCAAGATGCCCTATTCTCATATTCTATTTGATAGCATTTTGATATTATATGCAAATAGGTATTCCTCTTTCTATTTGCTACCAGCTTACATCGTTTGACCCTTCTATAAAAAATTGAAAAAAGATGGCGAAAGATCCTCTCACACATCTTTGTGAACTACGCATTGTAAAAAGCTGAGGAAACGCGGTCATTTTATCACGAACCATTTAATTTTCATTAGGATTTGCCTGCGTTGCGTTTCCCTTTTCTAATGTAAAATCAACACTGTCATTAATATCCTCAAAAGCCCAGCGGATGGAAAATTGCTGATACTCGACTGGATATTCATACCATTGGAATTCATATGTTGTTTTCGCGATAATCATTCCATTTTCTTCTTTATATTTCGTATCAATATAATCCATACGATTATAATTAATCGTATCATCCAACATGATCAATTTGGGCACCTTAACCGGATGTTCCTTTTGATATTGATATGTTAGTGTTACTCTAGTACGTCCCTCTTCCTGCTTCACCTGTTGATCAAAACGAACGACATATTTCACAAATACATTTATTGTCTTTTTGATTTCCTTACCATTTGCCTGTGTAATGATCAAGGTAAAATCATTATCCCCTGTCGTTAAGCCATAGCTATCTCTTGGTAAAGTCCAAGAGCTATAGGAAGATACATCAATGGGATTATCCTTTGAATGATACAAATGAACACTTTCGATTTCAGTTTTTCCTGCAGAATAGCTCCAATGGAAATGAATTTGATCATCCATGCGATTATAGGTTCCTAAAAATTCGGTAATCATAGCATCTTCTTGCGTAGGTTCTTCTTGTGTCGGTACATCAATCGGTGTATTGTTTTTCTCTACTAATTTCTGGGTTAGGATATAGATCGTTAAAGATAGGATGATTAGCAATAAGACACTCAGCAGTAATACAAAAAATTTGTTTCTGCGAATAAACCCTTTTTCTTTATCCATACGATCTCCTCCTGTTCATGTTTTTATTTATTATACTGTTTTTTGGTGAAAAAAACCACTCTTTCTCATGCCTTTACAACAATTCCCTTAGCTTTTCCTAATAATGGCAGACGGCTCTTAAGAAAAAAAAGCATCCGTAATGGACACTTTTTCAGCCTATTTTGTCGGAACTAAAGGCACGACAATCCCATGATATGTTTCGTCAATATAGTTTTTCACATCTTCTGTATTTAAGGCATTGATCAATGCTTTAATTTTCTCATCATCTTTATGTGCTGTTTGTACAGCGATGATATTGCCATATGTTTTTGCAGCCTCACTGTCTTTTGATTCGGTTGTAAGAACATTTTCACTGATTTTGGCATTTAAAGCATTATTCCCATTAACAACGGCATAGTCAACATCTTGAATGCTGGCTGCACATGTTTCTGCCTGCATCTCGATAATTTCGACTTTAACATTATATTTGGCGATATCGCTCTTTGTTGCATCTACACCTTTTCCATCCTTCAAAGTGATGATGTTATTATCCGCTAATAATTTTAAAGCACGTCCACCATTGGTAGGATCGTTAGGTACTGAAATTTTCATACCATCTTTCACTTCATCCAATGATTTATGATTTACCGAATAAATACCGATTGGTTCAAAGTGAACAGAGAACACACTTGTGATCTTATCTTGAGCACCCGCTTTTTTCGCCCAATCATCCATATATGGTTTGTGCTGGAAGAAGTTTGCATCCAGATCACCATCTACTAATGCCTGATTTGGTTTTACATAGTCTGTGAATTCCGTAATTTTCACCGTATAGCCTTCTTTTTCCAAAGCCGGCTGAATATGCTTAATAATTTCTGCATGAGGTGTTGTACTAGCACCAATACGCAATGTCTTATCTTCCTTACCTGTATCATCACTTTTTGCGCCGCAGCCTGCAAGTAAGACAACAGCTAAGAATCCTGCTACTAATTTTTTCATTGTTTTTTCCCTCTTTCTTTCTATTTTTTTATATTTCATCCAAACCTGCCTGACAGGTACAACACATTCGACAGATTCGGCTTCCTTGTTTTAATATATGTTTCATATTTCACCTCTAATGGGTGGTTTTCCGGATTAAGATATTTCCTACACCCTGAATCGTTGTCGTAATCAACAATAAGATAATCACACAAACATAAGTCACATCATTTTGCATACTATTATAACCATAGCGAATAGCAAAATCACCGATGCCACCACCGCCGACAGCACCGACCATGGTGATCAAACCAATCAGTGAAATCAAGGTGATCGTTGTTGCACGTATAATGCCAGGAATACTTTCTTTCAAATATACCCGAAAGATAATTTCCATTGGCGAGCTTCCCATTGCCTGACTGGCTTCAATTAATCCGCGATCGATTTCAGCCAATGCACTCTCTACCTGACGGGCAAAAAAAGGAATCGTTCCTACCATTAAAGGAAACAAAGCTCCGCGCAAACCAATCGTCGTTCCCGCAATAATGCGTGTCATTGGCCCTAAGAAGAAAATCAAGATAACAAAGGGAATCGCACGAAACAAATCAATAATTTTTCCCAAAATGAAATAAATCACTTTATTCTCTAAAATATCACCACGTCTTGTAACAGTTAAAATAACACCAAATAATGTACCAAAAATAAAGGATACAGCACCGGTAATTCCCAACATGATAAAGAAGTCAAGAATGGCTTGCCAGAATTCCGGAAGTTTATTCATAATGTTTGGAATTAAATCATTTAGTACTTCTAACATTCTTTCAGCACCTCAACTTTCACATCATGTTTTTCCATATAAGCAATTGCATTTTGAATATCTTCTTTTTGGCCACCAAAGATTACAACCAAATCTCCTAATGGGCTGTCTTTGATGATTTCTACATTGCCAAAGATGATATTCGTATCCACATGGAAATCACGGGAGATTTCGGATATTAACGCCTTCGAAGTATTTACCGCATCATAATTTAATTTCACTAGATGCTGTCCTGGTTTTAATTCTGTTAATGCACTACCCTCATCTACCATTTCGTAAATACGGGATATATTGCTTGTAGTCGCAATGAAATCTTTGGTTACCTTCGCCTGTGGTTTACAGAAAACTTCTAAGATATTTCCTTCTTCTATGACTTTACCTTTTTCCATTACCGCAACACGGTCGCAAATTTCTTTTATAACAGCCATTTCATGAGTAATCAAAACGATGGTAATCCCCAGTTTTTCATTTACCTGTTTTAATAATTTCAAAATGCTCTTCGTCGTTTGCGGATCTAAGGCACTGGTTGCCTCATCGCATAATAAGACCTTTGGATCATTTGCCAAGGCCCTGGCAATTGCCACGCGTTGTTTCTGTCCACCGCTTAACTGTGATGGATACGCATCTTTTTTATCGCCTAAATCGACTAATTCTAATAATGAAGTGATTTTCTTATCCATTTCCTCTTTTGATAAGCCACTCCCCTTTAATGGAAAGGCGATATTTTGATATACGGTACGTGAACGCATCAAGTTAAAATGCTGAAAGATCATACCGATTTTCTTACGCACCTCACGTAATGCCTTTTCACTCATTTTCGTCAATTCCTCGTCGTCAATCCAAACTTTGCCGTTGCTAGGGCGTTCCAACAGATTGATACAACGTACCAAGGTCGATTTACCGGCACCGCTGAAACCAATGATGCCAAAGATTTCACCATCCTGGATTTCCAGATTGACCTCTTTTACTGCATGCACATCACCGGAAACGGTATCAAATGTTTTACTGACATGCTCTAAACGAATCATCCAACTACCTCCTTCTTATAAAAAAAAGCTCTCATCCATTAGGACGAAAGCTTGTGCTTATCGTGTTACCACCTAAATTCACCCATCTTTTGCAAGATAGATCTCATCAAGTACGCCTTCAAACAGAAAGTTATACTCTATCGCTGTAACGAGCGAACACGTCATAGCCTAAACGTTCTTCGACCATGCGACTCCAAGACCATTTTCAACAGCTTCGCTTTATCCTCTTGCACCAAATGAGAACTCTCTGAGAAAGTATACACTGTCTACTCTTCTTTTCTACGTCATTTTGTTTACGTGAATAATGTTACTTTATTTTCCTAGATTCGTCAAGTGAAATAAAACAAAATTCTGAATTATTCCAAATAAACGCTTCTTCAAACGTTTTGTTTACTGTCACACATAAGATTGCCACCAATATAGCTTTCGGATAAAACGAACCTATTTCAATTGGAAAAACCATATAGCGAGACACTTTGCTCATACCAACAAAAGCATATACGACACAATAATGATGTTGATTCACTCTTATTTCATCGTACAACACAGAGGAAAGTTCCTGTCACTAACCAGTATAAGAAGTAAACAGCATTGACTCCAAAAATAATGACAAAGAAAAAATTGCTTTTCTTTCGAGTGTAATAAAATTGCGCCAAATTATATAAAAACATGCCTATTTGGGCAAAGCTATGAAGATAATAATAGCGATCTGTATATGGCGGCCCTATAAGCCAAACCACAACATCATATACAATCAACACACTCATAATAACACGAAAGCTCCATGAACTGGAACGCTCATCCAAATAGGTTATTCGCTCATCACCATGCTGATTCTCTTTGCGCGCTTTCTGCAATAGCTCTTCTTTCTCCATGTCTTATTCCCCTGTCATTCTCCTATGATGTAGTATCATCGTATCCTTTATCAAACGTCAAATAAAGTTTAGCACATTTTAAAAGCTTATAGCAAGTGTACTTTGCATAACGCCATCCTTACACCCTTATGCATTGTTTACAAAAGACACATAAAAAGATAATAAAAGCAGCTATCTAGTTGTCGAAAGTTTTCTTATATCCAACAGCAAAAGAAGCATCGTCTAGCACAGAGAGAAAGCAAAGCTTATGGAAAAATCTTAGCCAAAGCAACATTTACCTTATTTTCACAAATAATAAAGAAAAGCGATTTGCTATAGCTGTAAATGCAATGCAACTAGCTTTAAAGAACTCTGTAATATAAAATCCGCCCCTAAGACGGATCTTACCCTATTTTATATTTAAGCTTGTACGTTTTCCCCTCACTTTCATCATCAAAATATTCCGTATAGCTAAAGATGATTTTTTTGGCTGTAGATGAAATGATAAAGATCAAAGAGCCATATATTTCTTCCATTGGTTTTAACGCATATTCATCAGGAAGCTGATTTTTTACACCAAAATAATCCTCTGCTTCGAATGGGCCTTCCTCATCAAAAGTTATCATAAAGTCATCCTTGTACATATTTAATATTTCATTTGTTATATTTTTGATGCGGACATGCAGCATTAGAAACTGCGCTTGCTCCTCAACTACAAAATCTTTTAATTCCTTACCCGGTAATTCAATTTTTGTCACCTTGCAAGTAAAAAAGATTGTTTGAAATTCATTAATGAGAGCCTGATTAGGACAATAATCACCTGTCAGAAGCACATTCTGTTTTTCCTTTTCATGTTGTATGATTTCCACTTGTTTTCACCTCTCTAACATACTATATGACGAAGAGCTGAAAAACTGTCGAACTTTGTGTTATATGAGCAGATTTGGATAGATGCGGACACCTTTCTTCACGATTTGCGTTATATGATTCTCATATAAACCTTGAAACAGATGTGATAAAGAATTACCATGACAAATCAAGATATCCGCCTGTTTTCCTTTTTTTAATACACCAACATGGGGTAATTGTAGCGCTTTAGCAGGATAGCATGTCAATGCCTTTAAAAGCAATAAGGCATCCATGCCCTGCTTGATATGTAGCAACTGTGCCAGCAATAATGGATCCTGCATGATGAAATGGTTATCTCTGGTACTAATACAAAACCGTTTTTTGGTATATTTTGTTGATGCTTTGATAATAGCATTCCCATATAGAATAGGATAGGTCAATGCTTGTTTGGGGACAATATCCATTTCAAGAAAGGATTGTGCATGGCTATCCATCGCCATCGTTAAGACCCCATGCTGCATATACTGCATGCGATATTCTTGCAACTTTCTGGTTTTATTCCATTCATCACATGCAGGGTAAACTGCATCAGTTTCAATAAATGCTGGAATCGCAAAATGACTGCGTCCTTCTAAGATTCGCGTATCTTTATCCAAAAGATGTGTATAGCTTCCCTCACCGATTTCCAATATGACATCATGATGCATTGCCAAATAGGCGTGTGAATAAATAACATCTTTTTGTTTAATTGTTTGCATAGTATAAATTTTCTCAAGATTTGTAATGAGTAACGTTGCTTTTTTCTTCATGAATTCTCCTTATAGACTTCTCTTATTATATGACAATTTCACACAGAAAGAAAAGTAAATTATGATATAATTAAACAAGTAAAGGAGGGATGTTATGTTTGATTGGCTAAAAAAACACTTCGAGAAAGAGAATCCAGCAACAACCCCAAAAACAAAGCCTGTAATCCTAACAATTCATGGCTATGGAAGAAGACGTAAACATGAATTTGATAATCTTGCCTTATGGGGTAAAAAAGATGGATATGATATCGTCCAGTTTGATATGTATGATTTATTTGATGAAGAAGATCATGATTGGATGTGCTGGGTACAACGTGCAAAAGATCAGCTAGATCAATATAAAAAAACAAATCGCGATATTTACCTAGTGGGCTTTTCTATGGGCGGTGTTATAGCTTCTTATTTAGCCGCTATGGTACCTGTAAAAAAATTAGTTTTACTTGCGCCGGCATTTAGCTATATAAATATGGATATGATTACGGATGCGATCACCAAATCGGCAATTTCTTTATGGACCAATGATAAAAAAGAAGAAATACAACTTCCCCGTTCCTTTTATAGTGCTTTTAGTGAACTCATTAAAAACCTTAAAAAGTATATTACAAAGGTTGATTGCCCAATCTTATTTCTACATGGTGATGAAGATGAAGTTATCTCAATCAAAAGCTCCATAAATGCATACGATAAAGTCCCACATGAACGTAAAAAGCTCATTATTCTTCACGAAGGACATCATCGTCTTTTGATGGATGAAAAAGTAAACTGGGAAGCTTATCAAATTATGAAATTATTTTTTGATGATCATCTATTAAATGAACAAAAAATAGAGATGGCAGAAGATATCATGGATAAGCTAATTGAAAAGAAACATCGCTTGGATGCTGAAAAAGAAAACTTAAAACAAGTGACGATACATGAGGAATCGGTTACATCGTAATCGATTCCTTTTTCCTTAAAGAAGTGATCATGTAAATAATATTATAAAGAAAAGGAAGGATGTCCTTCCTTAACTAATATTTAATATATACTTTTCTAACGGTACTATAGGAACCAAAAACTTTGCTGCCTAAAGAATCTGTTTGATAGGCCCGTACCTTAACATAATACGTTTTCTTTATTTTCATATTGCTCAGCGTTTTTGAAGTGGCACTGGTATACAAGCTTTTGGTTGTACTTTTCGTAAACTTTGAACTCGTGGAATACGTAATCTGATATCCCTTTGCGTAGGTTACCTTACCATATTTCACACTTAGTTTCCCTTTTGCACTATTTTTTAATGTTGGTGTTTTTCCCTTACCTACACTAAGCTTACTCCATCTTGCATACAGTTTCTTATTGCCCGTACTACCTTTCTTAATGGATGTCACTTTATACTTATATTTACTGTCACTGTACCATCCCTTAAACGTATAGCCTTTCCGTGTTGGACTTTTTAAGGTAATCGTATTGCTGGTTACCGTATAAGAGGATGGATTCTTGCCATTTTTCCCACCATTCAGCTGATAGCTAAGTTTATAGGTGTTTTTGCTCCATTTCGCATACAGTGTCTTATTTCCGGTACTGCCTTTCTTAATGGATGTTACCTTGTATTTATATTTACTATCACTGTACCATCCCTTAAACGTATAGCCTTTTCGTGTTGGACTTTTTAAGGTAATCGTATTGCTAGTTGCCGTATAAGAGGAAGGATTCTTACCATTTTTCCCACCATTCAGCTGATAGCTAAGCTTATAGGTGTTTTTGCTCCATTTCGCATACAGTGTCTTATTTCCGGTACTGCCTT